>NZ_JALBGW010000054.1:0-28446 GCF_023006485.1 Neorhizobium sp. BETTINA12A | reverse complement strand
TCAACTTGCGGTCAAAAACACGACGCATCCTAACGTCGCACAACCTACTTCGTGCAACCGTTTTGTGACGCCAACAACAAAAATGTGACAATGTGACAGGTATATTAGAAGAGACTCAGAGGGTGCGTGTAAAAATTGTGGACAGAACCATGACGCGAACTTTGGCCCGTGGCGCCGAGATAAACCAATTTGGTTACTTGAAAGGATAAGGCAGGCTACGCCACTAATGTTGTCAGTGCTGACTATGAAATGAGCATCGATTAAGGCGCTCGGGTCGGGATAGCTGTAAAGCTAACAATAGAGATGAAGGCGACCCTTCCGCTTTGGCGACCTTCCAGACCGGGTACCCAAGCCAATTCGTCGGCTTGGATCTCTATCCTCTGCAATTCGCCGTCCGGTCTGCGTGCATATGCCCGCGCAATCGATCCACAAGGTATCTACCTCGCTCATGTACTTGGACCCCGGCGTCGGAAACAGAACGGCCTCGACTTCCGTCGCTACGGACGGGAGCCCAATAGGGGCCGAGAGCGCCTTCTCCAGATCGTCCAGCCACTCTTTCTGACTATCTGGAGGATAGGTTCGCAGAAGGTAGGTAGCGAGCCACTCAATCATGAATTGATCAACCGCGGCCTGCGCCATCAGATGGATGACTGTATCTTCGCTGACGAGAAGCTTCCTATGCATCAGGCCACTCCGTATCCCGTGTCTGCATATATTCCGGCTATTTCGTCTCGCAATTGCTGGCCAATCCGCTGGGAAACATCACTCGCGATCTTCTCCGGGTCGTTAACGCCGTTGATGGTGAAGTGAGCCTGCACGGTAACGTTATAGGGGGAGGAGGACGATTCATCACCTCGACCTGTTGAACGCCTCGTGGCGCGCCGAGAGAATTGATCGTCTCGGCGTCGAGCTTGATCGGATTTACAGGCAGCGAAGATCCGCCCCTTGCACGCTCTCCCGACCGAATTGGTCCGAGGGCGAGCGGAGGGTCTGCAACGCGGCGCCAATCCCTAAATCATCAGCCGTCTTGCCCGGAAGCGTCTCGGTGGTGCTGCCGCCAATGCCGGCCGCTCGCGCACCTCGCGCAGCGTCCATCGCTTGTTGTGCGGAGACGCCTGGTAACGTCGGCTCTTTCGGCATCTGGGAGTCGACGTAGACTAAATGTTCGCCTGGGGCTGGGTGACCCGTCTCACAATATGCAGGTATCGAGGGTTGCGTAAGGTGACCCCGCACAGAGCCTCATGCATAGGAGACGGGCCATGGAAGAGACTATCACATATATCGGATTGGATGTTCACAAAGAGACGATTTCGGTGGCACTTGCCGATGGCGGTAAGCGCGGTGACGTGCGCGCGTTTGGCCAGATCGTAAACACACCAACGGCCTTGAGCCGCATGCTAGCCAAGCTTTCGCAGTCGGGCCGGACCCTCAAGTTTTGCTACGAAGCAGGACCTTGTGGCTACGGCATTCAGCGGCAACTCTCTGCCGCTGGCCATGATTGCGTGGTCGTGGCCCCGTCTTTGATCCCTAAAAAGCCCGGCGATCGCATAAAGACGGACCGCCGGGATGCCAACAATCTGGCAAGGCTTCATCGCGCTGGTGAACTGAACGCCGTCTGGATCCCCGATCCCGCCCATGAGGCGATGCGCGATCTGGTTCGGGCACGGCTTTCCGCGGTACGCAGCCTGCGGCAGGCACGCCAGCAGCTCAGTGGGTTTTTACTCCGACATGGCTTTCACTATAGCCGTTCAGCCTGGACGCAGATGCACCGTCGGTGGCTGGCGGACCTCCGCTTCGAGCAACCAGCCCACCATATCGTGCTCGAGGATCATATTGCGACGATCGAGGCGGCAACCGAGCGGCGCGATCGGCTGACGAAGCAAATCGAGATCATGTTAAGCGACTGGTCATTGGCTCCGGTGGTCCTCGCGCTGCAATCGCTTCGCGGCATGGCTCTGGTGACGGCCGCTACGATGATTGCCGAATTGGGCGATCTGAGCCGCTTCACAAATCCGCGTCAACTGATGGCCTATCTGGGGCTCGTACCATCGGAGCATTCGAGCGGTGGAACTCGCCGCCAGGGCGGAATTACGAAAGCTGGTAACGGAACAGCACGTCGCATGCTGATTGAAGCAGCTTGGAGCTATCGATTTCCTGCAAAGATCAGCCGCGAACAGTTGCTACGCCAAGAGCAGCTCCCAAAACCGATCCGCGACACGGCGTGGAAAGCACAAGTGCGACTGTGCAGTCGCTATCGAAAGCTCACCAAGGCCGGAAAGCCGGCGACAACCGTCACTACGGCGATTGCGCGCGAACTATCGGGCTTCGCCTGGTCAATTGCATGTCAGGTCGCGCCCCGTTGAACGCCGCTAAAGTCTAGATCATCGAGGAGGAAAAGAACCGATCAGAATTCATGTGCACCTGGGCGAGGCTGGGGGCACGGTCACGGCAGGAGAACCCTCGTTACAACTATCAGCCGGTTTAATTCCGACGCTGCCACCTAGACTGAGGAAGCTCCGCGACGCATCAGGTCCGGCGGTAACCAACCCGCGTATCAGAGCATGATCAACCGTCGTTCATTGACCGTGCCTCCTGCTTTCCCCAGGACGCACTCATACAAAACTCAACGTCCGAGAAGATCGGGCGTGACAATTTCTATTCCTGCTACTTGAAGAGGCGAACATGAGAGGTGTAAGCCTCGTACTCTGCCAGCGCTGTGCCGAGCGGACCCAGCAGGTTCCTGCCAGTCCATCCGAGAACCTTGAACAGATTTCTTCCCATGAGCCCTGCAACTGCGCCGCCGCCAGCGGCCGCCGCGCTTGCTCCCCCCGGCTGCAGCTGTCGCGGCTACAGGTGCCGCCAGAAGACCAGACAGCTGCTTCGCAACTTTGAAAATCCCGATTAGGGTAGAAGCGCCGCTCAATAACATCAGCGCGCCCGCCAACTTCCTCACTGTGCCGCAAGGAAGGTTATCCCGGCGCCCCAGGCCAAAATCTGCAAGCCATAGGGAGCCATATCAGCGAAGAACTGTGCGATCGGGTTTTCCTTCAGCGCCGCGTTCAACTCACGAATTGAGGCTCCCTAATCCTTGGCGTGCATGAAGATCCTGCCGAGTTGGTCCCCAGCGTTCGGATCGATCTTGCCGAAGAATATGTCGCCGAGATCCTCGATGACTTCGCGGATACCACCATATCCGAGACCTGCCGCGAAGCCTTTGATCGCGATCTCGTCGAAGACAGAAACGCGGGAGTCGAGTGTGTCGAGCACATACCCCATGCCGAGGGCAGCTTCCTTAATGGTCGGAAGCATCTGGTCGCCCATCTGCCAGAAACGGTTCGCAATCGTGCTCTGGATTAAATCCAGTGCATTGGCCGTGGTATCAGCACGCTGGACATATTCCTTAAAAGCGGAGCCGGAATATTTTGTCCTGTCGCTGACGCTGTCGAGGGCGTGTTCAAGCAGGCCCATATTTCCGATCAGCGGGGCAAACGCCTTTGCCTCGTCGCCGAAGAAATCGGACAAGAGGGCGAGATGCCGATCCTTCGGAGTCTTGGCGATCGCCGTCAGGACCTTGCGCAAGACCTTCGGCGCGTCCTTCTGCATCTCCTTTGCGATCTGCGGAAGATTGAGCCCCAGAGTTTCCGCTACCTCCTGTTGGCTCTTCTTTGCAGAAGCGCCGCGCGTCAGGGCCTTGACCACGCTCTGCATGGCAGTGCCGGCGGTCTCGGCTTCGGCGCCGGCCGCGATCATGGCGCTACCGATACCGGCAATCTGCTCTTTGGTGAAACCACCCATCTCGGCAAGAGCACCGACCCGCAGGATGTACGCGGTAATGTCCTTGGCCTTAGATGCCATATTGTTGGACAGGTGATTGATTGCGTCTGCCATGTCGCCGGTCTCGGCGACCGTCAAGCCGAGCTGCGTCTTAGTTTCGCAAGGCTTTCTCCAGCCTCGCCGGCGGACATATCGAACGCAATGCCGACACGGGCCGCCATCTCTGAAAAGGCCATGAGATCCGCCGTGGCAATGCCGGATTCGCCGGCCGCTGCGAACAACGCCGCGATGTCGTTGGCCGCTATCGGCAACTCGGTCGACATCTGGCGAATGGTCCTGCGCAGATTTTCGAACTGTTCCTCGTTCGCGTCCACCACCTTGCGGACGTCGGCAAACGCGGTCTCGAAGTCGATGGCCGCGCCGGCCGTGTTCTTGATGCCCTCCGAGACGCCGACATAGGCGCCCCCGAAGGCAAGCAGCTTGCCGCCGAGTGATCGGAAGCCGGCGGTAAACGATGATGCCTGGCGCTCGATCCCGCCAAGCGCAGCCGAAATGCCACGGGCGCGGCTTGAGACTTGGTCCAGCAGTGTGATTTTCAGTCGGCTTTCATGTGTCGACATCAGAGACTTCCCGCTCAACCTTGAATCCTTTAGCAACCTTTAGCGAGTTTCACGGGTCCACCTCAAAAAGATGGACTAACCCACTGTTTTTTCTTCATAAAGTTCTTTATGCCGCTCTTTAGTTCTTTAGGCTTCAGTTTTAGGGTCAGACTGGACAGATTCAGCAGTCGCGCCGCCCCGTAAGATGGTTTTCCCCTTGTACGGTCCCTTGATGGGGTGGGGTGGCAGGCTCCTCCCAATGAGCGAAAAGAGGAGCCTGCCGCCTCGCGAGCCGCCCCGGCATCTTGGGCGACCAGCGAAGGAGAATGGTAGCAGCCTCTTGCCAAGGAGCGGGCGGGAGCCTGCCGGTTTTGCTTCGGCCGCACCATGGAGAACCAGCAGGCGTCAGCTCACCAAAGGATTTTTCATACAGGAATCAACTCGTGCCCTGCTTGAGCACGACACTGGCTTCCGGCCTTGGAAATTCAAACGACCGAATGAATTTCCAGTTTTTCTCATTGATTTCATTCATTACATTTGAACCACGTTGGATCCCGCCCCGCTCTCAATAGGGCTCTCGAGGATCTGCTGAAGCCGTTTCGAGGCCGGAACACGAGAGTCCTTAGAGAGGATACGCCACCAGGTGGCGGCTGGCTCGGACGCTGGCGCGCACCCATGTCGTTCTCGCGGCCAGCGTGTCACGTGGTATCTCTGCAAACCAGCCACCATTAATTTCGACGCAGTAATTGCAGGCAGGCCCCGATACTCATCGCAGTTTCGCCACAGGTGCACGAGGAGAGCATCACGATCTGCTAGGCGCCGACGCTGGTCCGGCGATATCCCGCCCTGCCCTTGAGACCGATAACGGTAAACAAGCACGTCTCAAACTGGCTGGCGACGCATGCCTTTAGCCCGTCGCGCAATAGCTCCCGGCTTTCATCAGCCAGTTGGCGGCCACTGGTGAGGTTTTCCACAAGATCAGAAATAGCGCGAAGGGCATTGTCAAGACTTTGCCGAGAGGTTTTCAAGATCGCCTCCCGGCGCACGCAGGCTCTGCGCTGACCAATGATCCGATAGCGCGGTCAGTCATGAGCGGCGTCCAAAATTCGGACCCGCCATCTGCTGCAACTCCCGATGTCGAGGCGCCTTTAATCCCGACCCGAGTCCAGATTTCGGACTCGGCTTTCTCGTCACCATTAGAAAAAAGGTCCTGACTGGCGACCTTTTTCCGATGCACTTCCTGGACCGCATTTCTCTGCTCAACAGAAGAGATTCTTGATTCAGTCTCTGAAGTGCTCAAACGTTTGAACCCTATGGTTCGCTTGATCCAACCAAGCCACGAGGTGGAAACGATCCTAATAATGTGCGTTAGATGCTTGCCGTGTTCCTGCGGTCGCTCCCGCACACTGATGATCGGAGGCTGCTTTTCATCAGTCCTCTTACGGCCGCTGGCTTTCCGAACAGCATTCTGAACGGACGTGCGCCCGACACCAGCCAAGCGGGCGATCTCGTCGAGGCAGAGATCACAGAAGCCCTTGCTCCTGCATCGGTCCGCGATCACCGACAAAGCGGCGCGCTCGGCTTCGGAATAGCCGGCGCGGATCTGCGGGGGCATGTTGCCGCCCCCAGCCCATCTGCGACGGCGGCCAATTTCGTTCTGACGTTCTTGGGTGGTCGGGCGCCTGCGTGCGGCCTGTTTCACCACTCGAGCAGCAGCACTCGCAGCCGCCTGTCGGAGATGCGCTTGCGTCGCCGGCTTCGTCCCGCGACCGCTCGCGAAGAACTGGTCCCGCTCGCTGTCGGAACGTAACATGAGCCGAGTGCGGAGGAGCGCGGCGGACGGTTGATACTCGCTCATTGTCCCGCCCTCGGATATTCCAGGGCATGCGCCAACTTGGCAGCATCGATCGCCTGCAACGCCGTCAGACTGAACCGGCCTTTGAGGAATGGGATGACGGGACCGGAAACGGTCTCGCGATTGAGGAAAAGCCACCGGCCAGCAGCCTCGACGGGTGAGACACCGAGTTTTGAGAAACACTGAAAATCCTCAATGTTTCGAAGTGTCCCACATTCAGCTAAGCCGTTGGCAAATTGGGAAACCGATGGGCCGTCATCGCCCACCATTCACTTGAAAACCGAGCCTTCTAGCCTTGAATTTGGTCAGTGAGCCATTCAGGTGAGACATTGGCTTGCGCAATCCCACCTATATTCTGAAGTCACGCAACGGCGTTTTCTATCTGCGCCGGCCCCTCCCCCGTGAAATTCATCCACAGAAACTACCATCCGACATCACGGTATCGCTACCGGCCGCACCCCCATGGGGGAAAACGCTGAGCCAAGGGGGTTTTAAATACCCCTAGTAAGAATTTCTCGTTTTGTTACGAGAACTTTGCCCTCAACGGACTACCCATACGAGCACCAGACAACAGCAGTCGACCCATTCGATCAGTACAATCATAGAGCAAGCGCAGTGTCAGAGAACTTTGGTAAGTCCGTCCGCATACACCTCGTTGAAGGCAATCCGCAGGGAATTCTTACGGCGGAGATCATAAACTGGACGGGGCACGTCATCACGGCACCCCGATCCAAGCTTGCATCATTGCTTGCAAGAGACGAGATCGGCAAGGCGGGCGTCTACTTCTTGCTGGGCATTGACCCAGAAAATGACGGACAAAACCTAGTATACATCGGGCAAAGCGAAAATATTAGCAGAAGGCTAGCTCAGCACAACAAGGATGAGAAGAAATCATTCTGGGAAAAGACATGCGTCGTAACCAGCAAAGATCACAACCTTACTAGCGGCCACATAAAATACCTAGAAAGCCGACTTATCTCCGTGGCAAAGGCGTCTGGCTTGGTAAGTTTGACAAATGACACTGCACCGGATCCGTCAAATTTACCCGAGGCGGATCGAGCGGATATGGAATATTTTGTGGCTCAGCTTCGCTTGATACTACCACTCCTTGACTTTGCATTTCTACGAGAAGCCGCCACCATCAAACAAAACCCATCAAAGCCGAGTGCAAGTGCGGCGGCACCATCATTGTCCCCCATCTTTGAGCTAACAAGTAAAATGCACAGCTTGACCGCACATGCCCAAGAAATCGATGGGGAATTCACCGTTCAAGAGGGATCACTATGCCGTTCTTCATGGGAGGGAACAGCAACCCATACTTATAGAAGCCTATGGGAGACCCTAGCACACCAAGGAAAGATTGGGCCCGACGACACGGGACGTTGGCTCTTCAAAGAAAATGTGGCGTTTTCCAGTCCCAGCGCAGCAGCAGCCATAATATATGGAAGAGCTGCCAATGGCCGCTCCGCGTGGAGGGTACAGGGCACGACTGAGAGTTACGACCAATGGCAGAACCAGACACTACCTCAAGTTCCCGATGCAGCCGAATAGGGATAAGCGAGTATCAACCGCGCATGGAGCAGTAGAGCATTGCGCGCACCTACGCCGTCATTTAGCTTAGCACACAGGAGGGAGACATCGTGTCTCCCTCGCCGCTGGCCGGGTTCGAGTAATTCAAGGCTTTAAGCGGATGGTGGACACTCTCTCGCCCACCATTCCCGCGCTCTTTCCTGCCTCTACTCCGAATTTTCCTGCTTCCGGAAGATCGTTTCGCTACGTCTAGCGCTTCAGTTTTCGGCCGAGCGCGCCCGATCTCACTTGGTTCTTTTGGCTATCACGGGGAAGAACATCCGCCGTGAGCGCGACAGCTCGCTCCATTCCGGCCGCCCCATAGCCTCCTGTTCGTGAAGCATATCAGGAATTTGGCCTATACGCCGTTCCACACGGCGGCAGCCATTCATCGAATCTTTCCCGCCACTTCGTCCCCGCTCCTCAACCCGTTCCTAAAATCAGGTTCTGAAACACCCGCCGGCAGTTAACCGACCGGCCGGGCTTGGAACCGAGGAGACAGGAATGGGAAAGCACCACCTCAGACACGGAACTAACGTCACAGGTGCCGGATGCGTTCGAATCGGCGGGGGCCGGACGGCGAGCGTTCGCGGCGGGAGGAGATGATGCTGGATCTTGGACTTTCCCTGACCGGTCCCGGCACTTTTTCCATCGGCGGCGGTGAGCCGCCCGAAGGCGACGGGTTCACCCTGATGGATGCCGAAGGCAATGCGCTTGCCGACGCAGAAAACAATCAGCTCACCATCAGCCAACTCGCGATCCGCCGATTCATCGGCCTGGAGGACTGACATGATGCCATCTCGCCAAATTCCGAAACTCTACATTCCCTCCGATTCCACCGAAGCGGCGATCCGGGCCGTACATGCGGCAGCGGTCGCAGCAGGCGGCGGAGGCACTATTCTGCTGCCGGATGCGGTGATTACGCTCACGGCGCCGCTCCCGGTCGCTTCCGGCGTCGGTTACCAGGGGGTACAGCCGGTGCTGAACTATCTGAACGACACACTCCCGGACAGCGGATGGGATTTCGCGGGTGGCACCGTGCTTACCGGCGACGGCTCGTTTCCCGCTTTTGCCGCCAATGACGTCGACCTTGGCTCGCCATCCGGAACGATCACTGCCGACTGCATTACCGGCTGGCGATGCGAGCATATCGGCTTTACCGGCTTCACGCGCGCCATCAGCATCGGCGCTGTGAACAATATCGGCCTGCAATTTTCCGCCATCCATGATCTCTTCATTCGCGACTGCAGCGACTGGGGCATATTCCTTGCCAATTTCATGCACACGGACGTTTGCCGGGTCTGGACGCATCTCTGCGAAAACGGCCAGTATTATGCGTCATTGCTGTCGGGCTCGACATTGATGCCTGGAAACAGCCGCTTCGATTCGCTCTTCAACATCATTCCGGCCGATGGACGGGACAATCGGCTCTGCCGGGGTATCGTATTCGAAGCCGGGGGTGACGGCGCTCGTCTGAACGAAATGTATGTCGACCGCATTCAAAACAATGCCTTCAACCGGGCCGAACTTGTGGCCAGCGCGACCTTCTCGAACGGCTCGGCGAATATCGCCGTTGCCGACGGCGGCAAATTCCGGGCGCGCATGCCGGTCGCGTTCACGAGCAGCAATTACGGGATCACCGCCGGACGGGTCTATGTCGTCAAATCGGTGACGGGCAACGCGATCCAGATCGGCAACGCCTTCACCTCCCCGGCCACAATCGCATCCGGCAGCGGCTCGCTGACGCTCTCGTCCTGGGGCATGCCCTGTTTCGAACTGGGCACCAGCAACGAAGGCGCGTTCGTCTCCAATTCACGCTTCTTCGGCGTGGATGCGGAAGGCGGCTCCGGCGCCGGGATTTACGTGGAGAACGCGCAGGGCTGCGACCTCAACATCTCCGAAGTGCCCGGCGACAAGAATGCCGACGTCGTCGGGCGCGCGACCGGCTTCAGCCGGTTCTACAGCAGCAACACGACGATTACCGATTTCGACACAGCCTCTGCCACCAGCCAGTTTCACGGGGCGCGCGGAATTGGCCGCCACGCGATGCTATCAGGTCTGTGGACCGATCAGACCCGCAACGGATTGGCGGCATTCAACATTCGCGGCGACGCAGGGGAAAACCAAGGCGATCTGGAAGTCAGGGGCGGCAACAGCTTCATCTATCCCCGCTTCGGAATGGGAATGAAGTCGACGCTCAAGACCGCAAACACCGTGCTGCATCCGCTGGATGCCGGCCTCGTCACCTTCGACGCCGCGTCGGCGCTCGTCTGCACGCTGCCCGCGATCACCAGTTCGTCGGATGCGTCGTCGCTGGTGGGATTGCCGTTTCATATCGTCAATGCCGGATCGGAGGATTTGGCGGTCAATACCAACGGCACCCAGCTCTTCAACAAGATCTCCGGTAAGACCGGCTATATCCTGAATGCCGGCGAAAGCCTGCTGGTGGTCGCCGCCGAAGGAGCGGGCTCGACGCTCTTCTGGGCGGCCTTCCCGAATGTGGGCGTTGCTTGAATCGCTGCACTTCACGGGCTGTCGCTTCCGAGCGGCAGCCCCGTCAATCGCGCCAGCGTCGCGCGCTTTTCCTCGAGCGTTGTTAGCGAACGGAGCGACCGGTCGAATTCCATGACCTTCGCGCCGACGAGGAAACGGTACCAGCAGCCTTGCAGAACATGGTAGATCAGCCCTTCACGACCATCAAGGAAGCCGAGTTGGCCTATATAGCGGAACAGGAAATAGCCGAGCGCGGCGACAGGGAACGGGAGCCGGTTATAGATCTGCTCCTTGATGCGCCGCTTGATGGTGGCCTGTCGCGACGACGCTTCTCTCGATAGTCCCAAATCCTCCGGAAACAGACCGTAACGCCGGCCCAGCACATCGACAGCTTCACGGGTTGCATATCGGTTATGTTTGCCCGTGAAGAAGCTGAGATCGTTGAGATTGTGATCAGAGAACGGCGCGTCGAAAAGGGCTATGCTGCCGCCCTTCACGACGATGTGCTCGTCCATCCAGCGGTCTTCGACATGTCCCTGCCCCCGCCGCCAGATGCGGGTGAGGATGAGCGGATACCGTCCGCCATGGCGGATCCAGCGTCCGAGGAAGATGTGTCTTCTCTTGAGGTTCACGCCTGCGACATTGGCAGCGAGAGTGGGAAGCTTCTCAGCGATCTCCACCGCCAGTTCAGGTTCGATCACCTCATCCGCGTCGAGCCGCATGATCCAGTCGGCCGTGATCGGCGCATTGTCGAGCCCCCACTGGAACTGCCTGGAATAATTGATCCAGGGATTGCTGAGCACGGTTGCGCCAAGCGACCGGGCAATCTCGACCGTGCCGTCGGTCGAGAAACAATCGATGACGAAGACCTGGGAGGCGAAGGGCGCGACGCTTTGCAGCGCGCGGGCGATATGGCGCTCTTCGTTATAGGTGAGGATGAGGACGGCAAGGCTGGCCATTCGACGACTTGTCCCGATCAGGAGTTCGACCGCACCGGAAAGATGCTCGGCCTATCCTTATCGAAGCGCCGCCGCAATTTTCGGGCCGGATTGCCGGCATAGATCGTCCAGGGATCGAGGTTGCGGAAGGCGACGGCGCGGGCGCCGAGCACCGCGCCCTCCCCGACAGTGACACCCGGCCCGACAAACGCTTCCGCCGCGATCCAGGCATTCGCATCGACGACGATGGGTCTCGTCACCAATTGGAAATCGGCATCGTCGACATCATGCGTGCCGGTGCACAGATGGGTGCCCTGGGAGACGATTGCGTGGGCGCCTAGCTCGATGCGATCCATGCAATAGCAGTTCACGCCGCTTCCGAGACAGGAATACGCGGCCATGGCGAGGTTCGGCGGATACCAAACCTCGACGCCGGGATAGATCCGCGCCGTCCGGTCAATCCGGGCGCCGAAGCGCAGCAGCAGGAACCGTCGCCATGCAAACAGCGGCACCGGCGTCCAGCGACCGAAAAGGCTCCAGACGAGGGTCCACGCAAGCCGGAACAGCCGATGCCCCAGCGGGAAACTCGGGGCACCCAGCCGGGGATTTGAGGTCTTGGCGTCAAGCGGCTTCATGAAGGCCTCGTGGAGAGATGGAGTGCAGAACGGTAATGAGATCGCGGGCCGCCGCCTCGATGCGGAAATGCCGTTCGAAGCCCGCGCGGGCATGGGCGCGCATGGCGCTTTTGCCGTCGTCGGAGAGCGAGAGCCAGGATCGGAGCAGGCTTTCGATGCCCTCCGATGTGTCGGTCCCGATAAGGCCGCCGCCGCTCATTTGCACTTCACGCCAGATATTGACCTTGTCGGTCAGCAGGACCGGTGTTGCGCAGGCCATGGCTTCCGCGACGACGATGCCGAAATTCTCCTGGTGCGACGGCAGGACAAAGGCCTCGGCAGCGCGGAAGGCGCCCCATTTGGCATCGCCGGCCAGCATGCCCGGCCAATGGACGCGATCGGCGATGCCTGCCTTGGCGGCTTGGGCAATCAGTTTCGATTTCAGCCCGGACTGATCCGGCCCCGCCATCACCAGGTGGAGATCGGGATCGGACGCGGCGATCTTCGAAAAGGCTTCGACGAGCAGGTCACAGCCCTTCTTTGCGTGGAAACGGCTGAGGAACAGCAGGAAGCGCCTATCCTTCAATTCCGGCAAAAGCCGGCGGAATGCGGCAAGCTGGCTCTCCGCCCCTGTCGGCGGGTCGGCGGTGCCGAAGGCGACGATACGCTCCGCGTAACCATAGCCCCGGAAGACGCCGCGTGCCCGGCGGCGCTCTTCTTCGCAGGTGAAGAGGACCGCCGCTGCATCGCGGAGAACCCTGCCCTGCCAGGCAGACCAGAACGCCTGCTTGGCGATGTGCTTGAGCGGATGGGTTTCGCGGAACCATGGATCCATCATGCCGTGGGCGAAGACGACATAGGGCAGGCCTGCCCGCCGCAGGGCCGACCAGCCGCCGACAGAGGCATGGTTCCAGAGGCCATGGATGACCGCGGCATCGAAACGATCGGCGTTCGCGGCGATCCAGCGTGCCAGTTCCGGCGTATAGCCATATCTCCGGGTCCATCGCCCGCAGGCATGAACGGGCAAGGGAAACTCTCCCACATAGGGCGCCGAGGGCTTGTCCAGCGTCACGACTTCCACCGCATGGCCCAGACGCGCCATCCGCAGTCCAGTCAGCCGCAGCGCCTCGATCGGGCCTCCGGTTTCGGGATCGACGCTGGCGATGATGTTGAGGATTCTCATGGCAGCTCCGCGATGAGTTTTTCGAGATTTCCCTTGAAGTGCTCCATGAGATATCGGGAGCGCACCTTATCGGCCCCCGCCTCTCCTATCGCCGCTGCCATGCCCGGATCGGCGAGAAGCATTGCGATTTTCGCGGCCAGCGTTTCAGTATCCGATGGGTTCACGGCAAACCCATCGACCCCATCGGTGATGATCTCCACGGCCGCATCCTGCGTACCGCAGATCACCGGCAGGCCGTGCAGCCAGGCCTCCAAGAAAACGATCCCGAACCCTTCCTTGGACGAGGGCATCGCGAACAGGCAGGCTTGCGCATAAATCCCGGCCAGCCTCGCATCCGAGACACGGCCAAGGAATTCGACCCTGTCCTCGACCGCAAGCTCCCAGGCCAACGACGCCAGTTCCGATTTGAGCGGCCCCTCGCCGACGATCTGGAGGACACACTCCAGGTTCCAGCGCTTGAGCAGAGCCACCGCTTTGATCAGGGCGTCGATATTCTTACCGCGGTCATGCTGATCCAGCCGAGCGACCGTCAGGATGTTCCGGCCGCTCTTTTGGGGCCGCCGGTCGATGTCGTCGACGGCGTTCGGAAAGAGCGTGAATTTTCCAGCGGGAAGGTTGAACGCCTTCTGCATCCGGCTTGCAGTGAAGGTGCTGACGGAGGCGATCCGGCTGAGGGCTCTCGCCATAAGCGGTTCGTAAAACCGCATGCGGCGATAGGCCGGATCGTTCCAGACCTCGTCGCCATGGACGAAGAGCACGAGCTTGATTCTTGGAGACAGCAGCTTGCACAACAGTCCCACCGGCAGAAGGTTGATATGCCCGAGGAACAGGATTTTGCAGTTGGGGGCAGTGACAGCCGAGTGAACGATGAAGGCCAGGCGCCGGTGGCCAAAGGCGCGGATTGCGGCCGATGTGGCTTCGGGAATGTCGGCCTTTCCGTCGCGCATGATATGGACTGCCGGCCGCTTCCAGCCCTTGTCGCCAGAGATCTCCGCCAGGGCAGCGATGACCCGTTGGTTGAAGCGCTGGATACCGCCCATCCGGCCGTAGGTGTCTAGGGCCAGAAACAGAATGCCGGTATTGTGCGCCTCCGTCTTCCTCATAGGGCGCCGCCACGTTTCATGTCGGCGACTTGGTCGACGATTCGGCGGGCCAGGATTTCGTTATAGGTCCCGTTCGCGAATGTGCGCCGGTGGCCGGCACCGGCGATTGTCTGCCGCCTGCTGTCATCCGCCAGCAGGCGTTTGCAAGCGTCCGCGCAGTCATCCGCCCCGTCGAAAAAGACCGCTTCCTCACCCTCCTTGTAGAGCCGTTGATGATGCGGAGTGCGGGGAGCGCACATGGCCGTGCCGATGGCGGGAATTTCGGCGGAGCGGGTCGTATGCAGGTCGGCATTTTGGCCGTTCAGCAGAACCAGAGCAATTTTCGCTTCGGCAATTGTGCGCGTGTAGTCAAAACCTTCAAGGTGATCGGAACGAATGAAGGGCTCCAGCAGCCGGAATTCGGGCGCTCTTTTCCATCGGGACCCGTGGATCGCGAGCGGCACGCCCCTTTCGATCAGCCGCGCCATGAAGGCGCCGCGGCCGGGCATCCATGTGCCGACGAAAACGACCTCGGACGACCATCGGCTTTCTTCCTCCAGCGCAGGCGACAGAGGGCGATGCACGACCTCGTCCGCACACTGCCAGATCGTCTCGATCCGTCTTGCACCTCTCCTCGCCATCATCTCCTCGATGCCGTTACGGCGCACCGCGACGACCAGATCGTAGTGCGGGAGGGTGCGGTGAAAAATGCTCCAGCGAAGGCGTTCCGAAGACGGGTTCAGATAGGGATTGTCCGCGTTGTAGTTGACGACGATCGACGCCACCGCGCGGATGACGTTCAAGGCGGCTGGTCCGACCACGTCGCCGCAATCCACCGTCGCAAAATCGAAATGCTGCTCGCCGATCCGCCGGCCGAGCCCCTTTGCCACGAGGCGATCGATGCCGGGCCCGCCTGCCCTGTTCAGCCACGGCGCCCAATGAGGCGGCAGGTGCGCATAGGGAGACAGGTGCAGAACATCGTAGCCGATACGCCCGAATGCCGCTGCCCGCTGGAGGCTGGTGCCTGATTCTGCGCCGATATAGAGGAGCCTCATCTCAGCTTCACGCCCCTCGTCAGCCAGAACATCAGCAGATAGAGCAGCACCGTCTGTGGCAGCGCCCGGACGAGGTTGCCGACCTGGACCGCAATAGATTCGTCCATCAGCCCGTTCATGAAGAAGCGGGTGACGTAGATGCAGGCCAGAGCCGAAAGCAGCACATGTCCGTCCCGCGTCCGGATCGTCAGCGCGTCGCCGACAATGAAATTCGCCAACGCGAAGATGGCGAACACCACCACGTAAAACGCGCCGAGAACGACGAAGCCATCGGCGATCGACGAGCCGGTGCGGTAACTTCCCGGCTCATCGCCGGTAACGAGAAAGTTGTAATAATCGCCGGACGAAAAGGCGTTGCCGGATTTATCGAGTTCGGGCGCGAAAAAATTCAGAACCGGCGTCGGAAGCAGCAATAGCAGCTGGTTGACGGCATTTTCACGCGCCAGCCCCTCACCGGTCTGCGACAGCGAAAGGCCAAGGGCGATGTTATGGTCGATGTATTTGGTCGAGACGAAGCGCGCCAGCAGCGGGTTGTCGACATAGATCTCGTTATAGCTGCCCTCGGCCAGGATTCGGTCCGTCTCCCGCCGGGACTGCAGCGCCTCTCCATCGAAATACGTGCCGATGGTCGAGAAGACGAGATCCTGCGACGAGATGTCGGAGCGGTCGTCGCGGGCAATGACCATGGCGGTTGCCAGATCAGAGAGGATGCCGGCTGGGATAGGGCTGAGCAGGATGGCAACCGCGAGCCAGATCACGCGCCGCCTCGTCAGGATGAAACGTCCTATCACCACTGCGGCGGCGAAGCAGATCAGCACGGTCAGGATGTTGACCGCAAACACGCCGCGGCTGTTGCGCGCCAGCGCGATATAGAGCGTCAGGGCGCAGTAGACGGTCAGCGAGAGCCAGTTGATCGACCGCTTGCCGTTCGGCGGATCGATGAGGTAGGCGGCGATCGGGATCAAGAAAGGCGCGACGGAAAATTGCGACAGGCCGGCGAGCAGTTTGAAGGCGATATCGCCGAAATTGTCCTCGCCCCAGCGGTCGGCATTCGTGTACCAGGAGGCGAACGACCCCAGCAGCCCCATCCACCACAATTGCCGGTTTGTCGGCGAGTGATAGAGGCCGAGCGACGCAAACATCCTTTGGCGGATCGCCGTCGTCGCGATCCGCATCACCCGCGACTGCGCATAAAACCAGTGCAGCGCCATCGCCCATAGCTGCAGAAGTGCCAAAAAGGAAAAAGTGGCTACCGGCGCCTCGAGGTTGAAGGTGATCGGTTTCCAGGCAAATGTCTGGACGATCAGGGCGGCCAGGCTCGAATGGACCTGAAAGCCGAGCAGCATCAGCGTCGAGATCGTAAACCGTTCGATCCGTCTCGGGTCGGTGCAGTAGGTGAATGCCCAGGTGCCGATCAAACCGACCGTCCCCGCGCAGAACGCGTTGGTCATATCAGGCGATATGGCGAACTGGAGCATCGTGCAAAGCAGGATCAGAAAGGCGGCGCCCCAGCGGGCTTTGGCGACGAAGCGGAAATTGCCGCGGCGCGGCCGGGGCATGGTACGCATGCCCAATACCGCATTGTCGTCCGCCAGACCTCCGCTCCCGATCATGGACGTTCTCCCCTGAGAACCGCCCGTTTGCGGGAGAGGTTTGGAAGACGCCTTTGAAGGATCGCCCGAATATTGGCCGGCAGGGACCGGTAGGCCATCCACGCCGCCAGCAGCGAGCCGATCACGGCGGGAACGGATGACAAGCCGACCGACTGCGGCCAGATCGCCATGGCGAATAGTCCGGCGATGGCCGAGATGCAGCCGCAAGCGGATATGGCAAAGGCATGGATTGGGAAGGTCAACCGCAGCTTTCGGAGCACGGCGCAGGCGGCTCCGGCATAGATCAGGAAACTGGCGCTCTCGGCCGCCAGGAGCGAAAAGCCGGCGCCCGGCAACCCCCATGAAGTCAACGTCAGATAACAACCGATCGCCGTGATTAGCAGAGACGTGCCGTTCGCGACGATCTGCGGCAGCAGAATATTGTTTCCCCGGACGATCGAAACCAGCGGCTGAGTGAAACCGTAGACGATGATGCAGGTGCAGAGCGAGCCGAACAGCAGCGGGTCCAGGTGGAAGTTGCCACGGGTCCACCACAGGAAAAGGCTGGGGGCCACCCACTGGAGCAGAAGGCAGGCGGGGCCGATGACGACGAGCACGAAAATCCAGCTTAGAGTGACCACGGCTTCCGCTGGCTCGCTCTTCCCTTCCCTCAGATAGCGCAAGAGCTCCGGCTCGACCGGGCCTGTCAGCGCATTGATGCCCTGCATCGCTATATTCGACAGCGTCCGGGTCGAGGTGAACGCACCGAGAAGGCCGACGCCGGTAAGCGGCGCGATCAGCAGCCGGATGCCCTGCTGGTTTCCGATGGCGAGCAGTTCGCGGAGCGATACGAACAGGCTCCTCGTGAGGTTGGACCAGCTCTTGCGCAGATCCGGCACGGTGCAGCCGATTTCTTCGCACCGCCAGAGACGAAAGCAGTCGAGATGCACGCCGATATTGACGGCCACGTTGGCAACCGACGAGGCGATGACGGCGTCGAGGACGTTACCGCCGGAAAGGACTGCCGCGAGGGCCGCGAGGTTGATGCCGACCAGCAATGCAAACCGCCACCACGCCATTCTCGCGTAATAGCCGAAAGGGATGAGCGCCCGCCCGAGGAGACCGCCGACGGAGCTGGTGACGAGCCAGGTGAGCGCATAGACGGTCATCGAGCCTGAAAGGTCGTCCATCAGCTCCGCAGGAACAAAATCTCCGAACAGCGCGTCGGCCCATCCGAAGGCCGGGACAGCCGTCCAGAAGCACAGGAGTATCGTTCCCAGCAGAATGGCGGCCGGGATGGACGAGGCGAAGTCCCGTCTTACGGCATCCCTGGTGCCGAGCCGTTGGAACTCGTAACCGAGGTAGTTCTGATGGCCGAGGTCGAAGACGACGGAGAGGGAATAAAGCGTCTGCAGCAGGACCCAGAGCCCGAATTGCTGTGCCGACCACCAGCCGAGCATGATCGGCACGCTGATCGTCTGGATCAGGATATTGGCGGCAAGCAACGCCCCATTGGCGATCGAGCCCGAGATTAGCCGTACTGACACACTCATCGAAAACGCGACCTACGGCTACACGGTTGACCTTCTCAATAATTTTCGCGCGACGATGCGAACGTCCGTCGCACGGTCGGCAAGCATGTTTTCCAGGAAATCGATGAAACCAAGCGGCGCGGTTTCCTGGTCCGGGTTCATGAAATGTGAGGCGAAGGCGGGTTGCCTGCCGGGAAAGCGGATCGCCTTTGGCCAGAACAGCGGCGTGACCGGATGGAGGTATGAATGGGCGGGTGTCCATCCGAGCCATTTCAGGCGGAACCATTTTTGCGCATTCACCTGATGCGCATGTCCCCAGCTGGTGATCTTTTCCCACATCTCGGCATCGCTCATGACGTAGCCGTAGTGGTAGCAGGGCGCATCGATGACGATGGTCGCAGCAGGGGTGGTCTTTCGCGCCGTATCGAAGCGAACGCCGCTTTTGCAGCGGATCGCAAAACCGGCGTTGACATCCCTGATCGAGCCATCGCCGCTGGTCAGCACCAGCTTGGGCGTTTTCCAGAAATTGTGCCATGGCGTCAGGATGCGGTCATGCCTGCAGTCCGCCGCCATGAATTTGAGTAGCGTTTCCCAGCCGCTATCCAGATAGAACTCGTCGGCGTCCTGGATGACCAGCCAGTCGTAACCTTCGCGGATCGCTCGGTCGAGGCAGTCGTTGCGGGTGTCTTCCTCGGTCTCGAAGTCGCTGCAGATCACCTCGATCTCGCAGCTCACGCTTTTTGCGCGGGCGGCGGCGATTGCCTCGTCCACCTTTTCCCTGGTCGTGGGGTTTGTCCTCGTGGCGCGGGAGCCGGGCAGATAGGCCCAGGGACGTTCGGGCCGGACGATGAAGACCTTGTCGACGAAACGGCCGCAGTTCTCGACAACGTGCGGCAGAAAACGATCGACGTTGTAGGCGAGGACGTGGCCGGCGATCTTCATGAACTGCCGCCGTCGATCAACTGCTTGATGGCGATGATGGCAGGCCGTTTCGACAGGCTCTGCACGAGAGCCGTCTGGGAATGCGGCTGCCATTCGTCCCGCTCCGACATGGCACGGACGATGTTGGCCGCCAGCTTCTCCGGATCGTTCGGCGGGGTCAGATAGACCGTTTCCTCGACGAATTGCGCCAGTTCCGTTCCTGGGTCGGCGGTCACGAGGACGGGCTTTCCGGAGGCAAGCATGCCGCCGAGTTTCGACGGCAGCGTCAGATCGGCAGCGCTTCTGTCCTGCGGCAGCACGTGCAGATCCGGCATGTTGAGGAACGCGTTCAGCCGGGAATAGGGCTGGAAGGCTAGGAAACGGACATTCTCAAGGTGGCCGAAACGGGCTTCGAGTTCCGGCTTCTGCGGTCCCTCGCCGGAGATCACGAAATGAATGCTCCGCTCGTCCTTCAGACGCTCGGCTGCCTCAAGCAATACGTTCAGGCCCTGTTTGGCGCCGATACTGCCTGAATAGAGAACGACGAAATCCTCGTGGCCGAAACCGAGTTCAGCCCGGTAGGGGCTGACGTCTTCCATCGGATGGAATTGCGCGAGATCCACCCAGTTGCGGACAACGGATACTTTGGTGGCCGGAACGTGCTTCAGGGCAAGGCCTTCGGCCATGCGGTTGGAAATGGTGACCAGCTGGTCGAACCGGCCGAGCACGCTGCGCTCGAAGGCATGGCCAAGCCTCTTCAGCCAGGTCCTGGAACTCAGATGCCCGACGGCGAATGCCGCATCCACTTCCATGTCATGGACGTGGAGCACCGTGCGGGCGCCGACCAATTTGGCGGCAAGCTGTGCCGCGGGCGCGGCAAACAGCGTCGGCTCGACGCAGAACACCGTGATCGGGCGATGCCGCAGGATCTGCCATACAACCAGAGGCGCCGAGGTGAGCGCGAAGGAGAGCGGCGCCAGGAGCCGCCAGATACCTCTCATCTTTCGACGCAGCAGCAACGGCGACCGAAGCACCTTGATGCGTCCTTCGATGCCTGAAGAATAGCGGTTCCGATATCCGGCCTGGACCGACCAGCCGGGATAATGCGGCGGGGTGGTCACCACCGTGACGTCCATGCCCTCGGCGGCGAGATATTCGGCGATTTCGCCGGTATATTTGCCGACGCCGGCCGTTTCCGGCGCGTAGTTCATCGCATAGACGACCACGCTTTTGCGTGGCGATGTGGCAGCTGCCGTGGCCAGCCCCGGTGCGGCGTCGAACGATCGTTCGCATTCGTCGCTGAGGGGGTGGGCGGCTGCTGTCATCAGGCAGCATCTCCGCGTTTGCGCTCAAGATATTCGCCCTTGAGGAAGGCTTGGTAGGCATCGGTTATGCCTTGCTCCAGCCCGATCCTCGGCGACCAGCCGAGCGCCCGCAGCTTGGCCGCGCTCATCAACTTGCGCGGCGTGCCGTCGGGTTTGGTGAGATCATGAGAAATACTCCCCTGGAAACCGACGACCTTGGACACCAGTTCGGCGAGCTCCAGGATGGTTACGTCCTCGCCGGAGCCGACATTGACATGGGTCTCGGCCGAATAGGTCTTCATCAGATGAACGCAGGCGTCGGCGCAATCGTCGACATGCAGGAATTCGCGGCGCGGCGTGCCGGTGCCCCACACGGTGATGTCCGGAAGGCGGCCGGTCTTCGCCTCGTGCGCCTTGCGGATCAGCGCCGGCATGACATGGCTGGATTTCAGGTCGAAATTATCGCCGGGGCCGTAAAGGTTGGTGGGCATCGCCGAGATGAAGTCGCTGCCATGCTGCTTGCGATAGGCCTGGCAGAGCTTGATGCCGGCGATCTTGGCGATCGCGTACCATTCGTTGGTCGGCTCCAGCGAGCCGGTCAAAAGCGACTCCTCGACGATCGGCTGGTCGGCGAATTTCGGATAGATGCAAGACGAGCCGAGGAACATCAGCTTTTCGACGCCGACCTTGTGGGCGGCCTCAATGATGTTCGCCTCGAGGATGAGGTTGTCGTAGAGGAAATCGGCCGGATAGGTGTCGTTGGCGAGGATGCCGCCCACCTTGGCGGCCGCCAGGAACACTGCGTCCGGGCGGTTCTTCTCCATCCAGGCCTCGACCTCCGCCTGGCGCGTCAGATCGGCATCGCCGCGCGACGCCGTCAGGATCTCGCAGCCCTCCGAGGCCAGACGGCGAACGATTGCCGAGCCGACCATGCCGCGATGTCCCGCGACATAGACCTTTTTCCCCGCAAGGCTGTAGATCGTCTCAGGCATGAGAGAGGCCCTTGTTGCCGCCCGCGGTCGGCACGTTGCGGGCCATCACCTTCAGGTCTTCCCGGACCATTTCGGCGATCAGCTGGTCGAGATTGGTCTCGTGCTTCCAGCCGAGCTTCCGATGCGCCTTGGTAGGGTCGCCGATCAGAAGGTCGACTTCCGTCGGGCGGAAATAGCGGGGGTCGATCGCCACGACGCATTCGCCGGATGTCGTGTCGTAGCCCTTCTCCTCGACGCCCTCGCCGCGCCACTCGATCGGCATGCCGACCTTGGCGAAGGATTTTTCGACAAAGGAGCGCACCGTGTGGGTCTCGCCGGTTGCCAGAACGTAGTCGTCCGGTTCGTCCTGCTGCGTCATCAGCCACATGCCGCGCACATATTCACGGGCATGACCCCAGTCGCGCTTGGCGTCGAGATTGCCGAGAAAGAGGCGTTCCTGAAGGCCGAGATGGATGGCAGCCGCCGCACGGGTGATCTTGCGGGTGACGAAGGTCTCGCCGCGGATCGGGCTTTCGTGGTTGAACAGGATGCCGTTCGAGGCATGCAGGCCGTAGGCCTCGCGATAATTCACGACGATCCAGTAGGCGTAGAGCTTGGCGACTGCGTAGGGCGAGCGCGGATAGAAGGGCGTCGTTTCGCTCTGCGGCACTTCCTGCACCTTGCCATAGAGCTCCGAGGTCGAGGCCTGGTAGAAGCGGGTCTTCTTGGAGAGGCCGAGGAGACGGATCGCTTCGAGCAGGCGCAGCGTGCCGGTGCCGTCGGCATTGGCGGTATATTCCGGCGTCTCGAAGGAGACCTGCACGTGGCTCTGGGCGGCCAGATTGTAGATTTCGTCCGGCTGGGCTTCCTGCACGACGCGGATGAGGTTGGTCGAATCCGTCATGTCGCCGAAATGCAGGATGAAGCGCGGGTCGGCCACCTGTGGGTCTTCGTAAAGATGCTCAATGCGGTTGGTGTTGAACGAGGAAGAGCGCCGCTTGATGCCGTGCACCGTATAGCCCTTGGACAGCAGCAGTTCCGCAAGGTAAGCGCCGTCCTGGCCCGTTACCCCGGTGATCAATGCTACCTTGCCGTTGCTCTTCACAATTCCAGTCATCATATCCCCCTAACGGAACCCGTCAGTCTTTAAGTGAAACGTGCACGTCTATCCGCGCAATGTGCCAGTCGCAAGCACTGAGAACACCATTGTGATGTCCCCCGGAATGCGGCGAATCCGAGACATACAGTGATTCGTAGCATCCTGGGCTTATGCCAAACATTGCAGTGAAACGCTTCAGAAAAGATCATCGGCTGTCGTCAGGCTTCTCCCTTGTCGTTTTGATCCTGGTTGGGGTGCCGATGGAAACCGGCGTCGGGTCAGGATGCGTTTCATGGTAGTACTGCGTGTAACGCGATGCATAATAGTCCGGCGAACCGTATCCCTCATAAAGCTTCATCCTGGCGGCATCGACCTTGTTGAGGATCACGCCGAGGCAACGGCCGGCGATCTGCGGTTCGGCATTCAACGTTTTTTTGACGGCTTTTCGCGATGTCTCGCCCCATTCGACGACCATGATGAGGCCGTCGACACGCGGGGCGATGGCCCTCGCATCGACGACGGGGCCGAGTGGCGGCAGGTCGAGAACGATATAGTCGAACTCTCCGGCGACCTGTGTCAGCAGCCTGGTCATCGCAGCCGACGCCAGCAGCTCGGACGAATGGGGTATCCGCCGCTTTACGACTGCAGGCAGGAACCTCAAACCGGTCTCCGGATCGATTAACATCGCCGAGGCCGGCGTCTGGCCTTCCAGCAGCACTTCGAGCAGCCCCTCTTCCGCATGCGGGCCCAGTGCCCTCGTGGCACCCGGATTGCGAAGATCCGCATCGATCAGCAGCGTCCTGGCGCTCCCGGCTAGCGCCTGGGCGAAATTCATGGCGATCGTCGATTTACCCTCGCCCGGCAGCATCGAAACGATGCCGATGATCTTGTGCGGCCTGTCGATATGGACGTCCGCCGCGATCCGGGCGCTACGCAGCGTCTCGGCAAAGGCGGAGGACGGATGCTCCAGCGCAAAGGCCGATAGCCCGTTCTTCCTCCAGACCTCCCCCTTCACGGGTTCCGTCGGGGAGCTTCTGCCCGGCTGCGGTTCCACCAGCGGTACCGAGCCGAGATATTCCAAGCCCAGAACATCCCTCACCTGTTCGCCGGTGCGGAAGAACCGGTCCCGAAACTCGCGGAATGCCCCGACCGCTCCGCCGACGCCGCAGCCGAGTGCGAGGCAAAGCGCAAGCACCAGCGACAGCCGTGGCTCGCCGGCGGTTGTCGGCGGCACGGCTCGGGAAATGATCCGCGCTTCCGTGACGGGAAAGGACTGCTGCTGCACGGCCTCCTGATATCGCTGCAGAAAAGTCTGGTAGAGGTTCCGATAGGTTTCGGCGGCCCGTTCGAGCTCCCGCAACTGCACCTGCGTTTCACCGGCGGTGACGCTGATATCGGTGGCGTTGCTAACGCCGAGGGTGATCTGGCGCTCGCGGGATTGCGCGACTTCAAGCTCGCTTTGATAGCTCCCGGCGATCCGCCTGAGCTCATCGAACATCTGCCGGTCGTATTCCGCCATCTCCTGGCGAAGGCGGGCGGCCTGGGCATGGCCCTGCCCCAGCCGCCTCGATATCTCGGCTTCCCGCTTCGACGATTCCAGGTATTTTTCGCGCAGAGAGCTGATCACCGAACTGTCCAGCGCGTCGGTGACGATCGCCTCACTTTGACCCCGCGCGATGATCGCCTCGATGCGGTCGGAGCGTGCCTGTGCTCTGGCTGTATCCGCGCGTGCCACGATCAGGGCGCTGTTCAGCTCGGTAAGCTGCTGGTCGGAGACGAGCCTGTCGTTGGCGGTGACCAGGCCGTTTTCGGCGCGAAATCTCTGGACTGCCAGATCCGATTCCAGCGAGCGCTGCCGCAGTTCCTCGATGCGCTCCTGCAACCAGTTGCCCGCCCGCCGTGTGGCATCGTATTTGGCATCCAGCTTGTCAGTCAGATAGGCATCCGCAATCGCGCCGGCGACCGCTGCGGCAAGGCGCGGCGATGTGGCCGTGAACGTGATTTCGAGGACATAGGAACGCCCGACGCGCGAAACCTTCATATTGCCGAGGAGGTTGGCGAGCGCCCAGCGGCGTTGCGCCTCGATCTGATCGGGCCGAACCTCGCCACCGCGCAGCCATCGCCGGATATCCAGCATCGACCGTATATCGGAGACTGCCGCGAGCAGCGGGTTTTGGCGGCCGGTCATGAATTCCGGATCATCCGCCAGTTTCAGCTTGTCGACCGCCGACAGGCCTATCGTCTCGGAACGCAGCAGCTCGACCTGGCTGAGGACCGACGCCTCATCGTCAAGAACCCCGCCGATCGTCGACAATTGCTCGACGACCTGTCGGTTGCCGCGGTCGATCAGCACGCTCGTCCTGGCGGTATATCGGGGTACGGCAGTGAGAAGGTGCCCGATCCCGAGCGCCAGGAACACCGCGATGCAGAGGCCGACCACTCGCCATTGCCGCCGGACGATGGCGATCAGGCCATCCATGTCCAGCTCCGAAACCTCTTCCTCGCGGGGCTCCTGCAGGAGGCGAGTGAGAAAAACGGGCCGCTGGTTCATCGCATCACCCGATCGATGTGCGCAGACCACCAAACCAACTCGGAGCGGCCGCAAGCGGCCTGAATGTCAGTTGCGCCAGGCATCATGGCTGCTCGCAATATCCCGGGTCGAAGCGGTGACCGAATTGAGGATGCTGAGGAATTTGACCAGCTCGACCGCATCGGCAGTTGACACGTAGAGGACGTCCTTGTCCTGCATGGGAAATTGCTGGACGGCGAAGAACGCGGCCGGATCGCGCAGATTGGCGCGGAAGATCACCGGCACGTCCCGCGCTCTGAACCGGCTGACGTCGACGCCGATATTGCGCAGGAGATCACGCTCGACGAGGCGGTAGAGCAGGACCGATTGCGGTTCAGCCTTGTCGTCGAGCAACCCGCCGGCCTTAGCCAAAGCCTCCCCGAGCGACAGATTGGAATCGTCGAAATCGAAGCGTCCGCTTTCGCCGGTCAGGCCGAAGGCCAGGAAGGTCCGGCGATTGCGATCGACGAAGATCGTGTCGCCCGGCTGCACATAGATATTCTCCTGCGGACGCTCGCTCAGCGTTCGATAGGCGACGGTCATGCGGCGGCCGCGGCGCTGGAGCGTCACCGTCGCCTCCTCCTTCGGGACACTCAAACCGCCTGCCTCGGAAATCACGTCGATGATGCGTTCGCCCGCCGGGCTGAGCTCGATCTTCCTCGCCTGCTTGACGTCGCCCAGGACCGACGCGCCCATCGATCGGCTCGTCACCGTCGAGATGACCACTTGCGGCTCGATTGCGCGATTGGCGAGCTGGTCTGCGATATCGAGCTGCACGGCATCGACGGTGCGGCCCGCAGCCCTCACCTTGTTTGCGTATGGGATGCTCAACGTGCCTTCCCGACTGATCGTCTGGTTCGGCAGGGTGATGTAATTGCCCGGACGGGCGCCGGCATCGGCCGGAATGAACAGGCCGCCGCTCTGCGCCTCGAAGACAGAGACCTGGACGACATCGCCAACACCGAGGGTGAGCGGCGGCGGTCCGCTACTCACGCCAAAACCGGCGCTCAGGTCAGAGCCTGCCGGTTTGGGTAGGCGGACGAGAACGGACTGATTGATGTCGACGAGCGCATAGTCAATGCCGACCCTGTTGCCGGTGGCGGAGAAAGCCTTCACGGTTGCATTGGCTTCAACGGCGGACGGATCCGGACCGGACCTCGGGAGCCCCGTGCAACCGGACAGAAACGCAACAGTAGCAAGCGTTAAAACAGCACCCAAGGAACTAAACATACGCCCCGCCATACAACCCAAAGTATGGTATCGGTTTAGCCGATGAGCGAACCCGGTGATTCTAAGGGGTAAGCAGGCGGCGAATCAAAAATTCGCGTACTGTGGCGAATCAACCACATGGTTGGTTAATCGTCGGTTATCCACAAAATACACTCCCCTTGCCATGAGCGCCGCCGAGCAGCCTTGTCAGGTTCGGAATTGTCTCGCAGATGACGGCGACATTGCCGATACCCGCATCCAGAGGTCTGGGCTTCGGACATTGTTAACACTCCTTCGGGCATCCACTTCTCATTGTCGGCAGGATCTTCCATATCGGGCGGATGGCAGTAAGCATGCTAAAATTGACGGATTGGTTTTCAAGACGCAGGCCGGCCAGATCGATCAGGCCCCGCCGCCGCCGGATCGATCTCGGTACCAACCCGCCCTCCTATCCGATCTATGCGATCGGCGACGTGCATGGCTGTATCGACGAACTTCGGGACGCCGAGGCCCGCATTGCCCATGACATGTCGGAGAACCGCCGTCCCGGAATGGTCATTCTGCTCGGTGACTATGTCGACCGGGGACCCGCGTCGAGCCACGTCCTCGAACACCTGATCAGGCCCAGCGAACACGGCCTGAGGCGGATTGCGCTCTGCGGAAACCATGACGATACCTTCATGAGGTTCGTGGACGATCCGGAACGTTATTCCGAATGGCTGGGAATGGGCGGCGAACAGACGCTGCTATCCTACGGCTTGGACCCATACCAGTTCGGCGCGCGCGGCAAGAAGCGCGGCACCAGGTTCGGCGACCTGCTGATGGAAGCCGTGCCTGTGCCGCACAGAAAGTTCCTCGCCAATCTCCCGGTCAGCCTGACGGTCGGCAAACTCGTCTTCGTCCATGCAGGCCTGAGGCCTGGGATACCGCTCAAACAGCAGACCGAGGAAGACATGCTCTGGATCCGGGACGCCTTTCTTGCGACCGGACCGCAACTGCCGCTTCTCGTCATCCACGGACATACGCCACAGCCGGAACCGGATTTCGGACCCGGCCGGATCGGCATCGATACGGGCGCCTATTATTCCGGCAGGCTCACGATCCTCAAGATCGACGGCGGCCGCTTCTCGTTCCTTTGAACGACAGGGAATATCGGGCGAGCCGACGCCGATACCGCCGGAACAGCAGAGGCTTGATCATCGAACCGAAGAAGCGTGTTATGTAGTCGGCGGGGATCGAACGCCGGGCCATCCTCGATCGGAAGCGGAGCCATGCCGGAGGAGGGTAAGGCAGACAGACAGACACCAGCCGACCGCCGCCGCAGGCAGCGTTCGGCGGTTCTGGTTTTCGGCTTTTTCCTTGCGGTCGTGCTGGCCGCCCTCGCGACGACGGTGCTCACGGTCAACAATGGCCGGAACTACAAGCGGCTGGTCCGGCAATTCGCGTTGGAGCAATACCTTTTTCCCGTGCCACCGGCGCCACCCTTGCGGATCGACAGGCATAGATCGCTGCCACCGGCGGAACACTATCCACCCTGGCTCCTCAAGGCGGACCTCGAGCGGATGGCGGTGTTCGAGAAGACCGAGGCGTTTTCGGCCGACGAACGCTGCGATCTGCTGCGAGACGACAGGGGCACGGCACCTACCTTCACCCGTTCGGGTCACGATTGGGAATGCCTGTTTTTCGAGGAATTCGGAAATGCGCCGGAACCGGCCGCGATGTTCATCCAGGTCCGCGGCACGGAGCCCGACATGGTCACCAGCTTTCGCATCAAGGTTAGCCTGACGGACCTGACCATGGAGCTTGCGGTGCTCAGTGAAGCCATTCGTGCCACCGAGCGGTTCGGCCTGCCGATGACGCCCGAAACCCGAAGTTATCTGATCGAGAAACTTGCGGGACGTACCGAGTTCAGCTCGATCGTCGAAAACTACCGGATGACGTTCAGCCGGGAGATCACCGACGCACGGCGCTACAATCTGCTGATCCTGCCGCTTCGGCAGACGGCCGGCTGCGGCGAACGCCCGTCGGCCCCGCCGGACAGGTGGGCCACGCCGACCTATCGCATGCCGGTCGGCTGCCTGGCGTTG
>NZ_JALBGW010000053.1:0-29326 GCF_023006485.1 Neorhizobium sp. BETTINA12A | reverse complement strand
TGGAATGCCACGAGACCGCCGGGTGCCGCAGTGTTGCCAGGCACGTAGCGGTCGAGCAGCGCCGCCATCTGGTCGTCGCGCTTGCGGGCGCTCTTGCCGCCCATGACGACGCCGATCACCCGGCGGCCGTCGATATTGACGGCGCTGGCGATATTGTAGCCGGAAGCGTTGATAAAGCCGGTCTTGACGCCGTCCATGCCGGGATAGCGGTACATCAGGTTGTTGTGGCCGCGCAGGCGCTTGCCGCGGAACTCCATGTTCTTCAAAGAAAAGAGCTGATATTCCTTGGGAAAGTCGCGGATCAGCGCCAGCGCCAGCTGGGCCATGTCGCGCGCCGTCGTCACCTGTTCGTCGTCCGGCAGGCCGGACGCATTGCGGAACACGGTGCGGCTCATGCCGAGCGCCCGCGCCTTCTTGGTCATCATCACCCCGAAACGGTCTTCCGAGCCGCCGAGATAATCACCCATCGTCGCGGCGGCATCATTGGCCGAGCGCACGACCATGCCAAGCACGGCCTCGCGTACTGTGATCGTTCGACCCGCCGGCACGCCGAGCTTGGAGGGAATTTTCGACGCCGCATTCGGTGTCACGACGATATCCTGGTCCCACTTGAGGCGGCCCTCGCGCAGCGCCTCGAAGGTCATGTAGAGCGTCATCATCTTGGTAAGCGATGCCGGGTGGTTGATCTCGTCGGCATTTTCCGACGCCAGAACCTTGCCGCTCTTCGCGTCATAGATGAAGTGGGAATAACCGGCCTCTGCCGAACGGCTGATGGCCAGAGAGGCGCCAAGCACCAACAGGAATGCCAAAATCTGCGGAATTCGATACATGCCTACCCTCTTACCGTCCTCAATGAGGATAAGGCAACGAACATGGTGCGAAAATGACGCGTTTCGCATTTGATTCTAATTCTCGATAAATGGTTAATTGAAAATAAGTACTTACGCATTTGTTAATGTTCTCCTGACGGCATCCTTCCAGCCGCGGATTTTCGCAGAACGGGTCTTTTCATCCATCTGCGGCTCGAATCGCCGCTGCCGCGCCCAGCTTTTTGCGAAGGCTTTTTGGTCCGGCCAGACGCCCGCCTTGGAGCCGGCGAGCCAGGCGGCTCCAAGCGCCGTCGTCTCCAGAATGGTCGGCCGGTCGACCGGCGCGTCGATCAGATCCGAGAGCCGCTGCATCGTCCAGTCCGACGCAACCATCCCGCCATCGACGCGCAGCACCGTGCTGCCGTTGGCATTGCGCCAGTCCTTCTGCATCGCGTCGTAGAGATCGCGGGTCTGGTAGCAAACCGCCTCCAACGCGGCGCGGGAGATTTCCGCAGGACCGGTCGCACGCGTCAGGCCGAACATGGCGCCGCGCGCTTCCGCATCCCAATAGGGCGCGCCGAGGCCGGTAAAGGCGGGTACCAGGTAGACTTCCTGTTGAGGATCAGCTTCTTGCGCCAACTCCCCGGATTGGGAAGCTCTTTCGATAATGCCGAGCCCGTCGCGCAGCCATTGCACGGCAGCGCCGGCGATGAAGATCGAGCCTTCCAGCGCATAGGTCGTTTCGCCGTTCAGGCGATAGGCGATGGTGGTGAGCAGCCGGTTCTTGGAGCGCACCATGTCGGCGCCGGTATTCAGCACCGCAAAGCAGCCGGTGCCGTAGGTGGATTTCATCATGCCCGGTTCGAAACAGGCCTGGCCGATGACCGCCGCCTGCTGGTCGCCGGCGACGCCGAGGATCGGGATCGCCGCACCGAACAGGCTTTCGTCGGTGATGCCGAATTCGTCGGCGCAATCCTTGACCTCCGGCAGCATGGCGGCCGGGATGCGCAGGATTTCGAGGAGGTCCTCGTCCCAATGGTTATCGGCGATGTTGTAGATCAGCGTGCGCGAGGCATTGGTCGCATCGGTGACGAAGCTTTTTCCGCCGGTCAGGCGCCAGATCAGGAAGGTGTCGATCGTGCCGAAGCAGAGTTCGCCCTTGGCCGCCCTCGCCCGCGCACCCTTCACGTTGGCGAGCATCCAGGAAAGCTTGGTCCCCGAAAAATAGGGGTCGAGCAAAAGCCCGGTGCGGCGGGTAAACAGCTTTTCGAGATCCTGGCGTTTCAGCTTCTCGCAATAGCTGGCGGTGCGGCGATCCTGCCAGACGATGGCGTTGTGGATCGGTTTGCCGCTTTCGCGCTCCCAGACGACGACCGTCTCGCGCTGGTTGGTGATGCCGATCGCGGCAATCTCGGAGGCCTTCAGCTTGGCTTCCTTGAGCGCCTGCTTGATCGCCCAGAGCACAGTTTCCCAGATCTCCTCCGGATCATGCTCGACCCAGCCGGATTTCGGGAAGATCTGGGTGAATTCCTTCTGGCCGATGCCGGCAATCCGCATGTCGCCGTCGAACACGATCGCCCGCGTCGACGTCGTCCCCTGATCGATCGCCAGAACATAACCACCCAATGCCGTCCCTCCCAGTTCATGCAATGCTTTGGAACTGGTTTGAACAGAAACGGCAAAAGCCTGTCAAACGGAAAAGGAAAGGCGCGACACGCCTTTCCCTATCCGTCGGCATCCAATCAGCCTGCAGCCTTGAGACCCGTGTTGCACAGGCTCCAGTAACCGCCGCCCTTCTGGATCCATTTCAGATCGTTGAGCGTGCCGGCATCCTTGTTGGCATGGTAGGCGTCGACGCAGGTGTGCAGACGTCCCTTGGCAGGCGTCTCGGTTGCGTATTTCTTGTCGACCGCCTTGGGGAACTTGGTGCCCTTCGGAGCAACCATGGTCGGCTTTTCCGGCTCCTTCTCGGCGGTCTTTGCGACTTCGTCCTCGTCGGCCTTGTCCGCGACCGCAGCTTCAGCGCCGCAGAACTTGGCGCGGTAGTCGTTCCACTTCATCGTGGCGGCGGAGCCGTCAGCCTTTGCGGCCTGATATTTCGTGCTGCACTCCTTCATCGTCAGCGCACTGGCGGGCGATGAGAATGTCAAGGCAGCAAGGATCGTACCGGCAGCAGCAAGAATCAATTTCCCAGACATGATCTTTCCTACATTTCTGATTTAAGGAGAAAGTTTACGGAGCCCCCGTCAGGACGGGAGAACCCCGTTCGGGCTCGCCTTGTCGACTGCCGTCGGCAAGTGATCTGCAAGAAGCTGGGGCAGTTGATCGACATTGATGCCGAAGGCATTTGCCAGGCTGCGCACCTGCTCGGAAGAAAGCGCCGACCTGATCTGGTCGGCGGAAATCGGAAGATTGGAGCCGGTACCGATCCACGAAGACACCTGCTCGCCAAGCCCCGCCTGGTTGAGCTGGGCGATGATCCCGTTGAAGCCGCCGGCATTTTGAAAGATGTTTTCGGCGACCGCCAGTATATTGACCGGCTTGCCGCCCAAGGCATCGCTGATCACGCTCCCAAGACCATCAAACAGTCCCATGTGACCCTCCCAGGTCTTTCGCTACGCCTTCGGGAACTCATAGCAGTTCGGGGTTTTGGTGTCATCACCAATGTGCCTTGTCCGGCGCGCTGCTCCGGCGGTGTTCAGCCTGCTGCGCCACCGCCATCCATGGTCGGCAACGGCCAGCATCTCCCCGAAGACCAGGATCGGCGATCCCGATTGCCATCGCACGGAATTTGGGCATAACCTGCCCGGATCGTCGCGGCGCAACAGAACGCCGCCCGGAAGGCTGGATCGCAGGGAGATTTGGGCATGAACAGAACCGTCGTCGTCACCGGCTCCACGAGCGGCATCGGGCTCGGTGTTGCAAAGGCGTTTGCGGCCGAGGGCGCCAATGTCGTCATCAACGGATTCGGCCCGGCCGACGCGATCGAGGCTACCCGCCGCGAACTTGATGCGCTCGGGGCCGGCACGGTGCTTTATCACGGCGCCGACATGACCAGACCCGCCGAGATCGAGGACCTGATCGCCACGGCGGTCAAGTCCTTCGGCACAGTCGATGTCCTGGTCAACAATGCCGGCATTCAGCACGTCGCGAAGATCGAAGAATTCCCGCCGGAAAAGTGGGACCAGCTGATTGCCATCCTGCTGACCTCGGCCTTCCACACGATGCGCCATACCATTCCCTTGATGAAGGCGACCGGCAAGGGCCGCATCATCAACGTGGCATCCGCCCATGCGCTGGTCGCCTCGCCGTTCAAATCCGCCTATGTGGCTGCCAAACATGGTATTTTAGGACTAACCAAAACGGCGGCCTTGGAACTTGCGGAATTCGGTATTACCGTGAATGCGATATGCCCGGGCTATGTGCTGACGCCGCTGGTCGAAAGGCAGATCCCCGATACCGCCCGCGAGCGCGGTATTTCGGAAGCCGAGGTGAAGAGCGAAGTGATGCTGAGGCTGCAGGCGACCAAGGAATTCGTGGCGATCGATGAAGTCGCGCAGGCGGCGATCTATCTCGCGAGCGATGCGGCGAAGAGCATTACCGGCACGCATATCTCGATAGACGGCGGCTGGACCGCCCAATAACTGAACAAAGCAGTAACCGGACCGACCGGTAACGGAATACAAGAGCCGGCAACGGCGGACGAAGGAGAGACATGAGCGAAGCCATCCGCTTCATCGTGAATGGAGATGAGGTCACCCTTGGAGATTTCGGACCAACGGAAACCCTTCTCGATTATCTTCGCCTGAGGCGGCGGCTGACGGGTACCAAGGAAGGCTGTGCGGAAGGCGACTGCGGCGCCTGCACGGTGCTGATCGGGCGATTGACGGAACACGGCCTGCGCTACGAAAGCGTCAATGCCTGCATCCGGTTCCTGGGATCGCTGCACGGCACGCATGTGGTGACCGTCGAGCACCTGGCCGGCCGCGACGGTGCGCTGCATCCGGTGCAGCAGGCGATGGTCGATTTCCACGGCTCGCAATGCGGCTTCTGCACTCCCGGCTTCATCATGTCCCTTTACGGCCTGTGGCTCTCGAACGGTACGCCGACGCGCGCCGACATCGAAAGCGCGCTGCAGGGCAATCTCTGTCGCTGCACCGGCTATGAGCCGATCGTCAAGGCTGCCGAACATATCTCCGTCAATCGGCCGAGCTCGCTCTTCGATCCGCTGGAGCGCGACCGTATCCAGATCATGGCGAAACTCTGGGGCATCCATTCGGGCAACGACACGATCACCATCACCAAGGATGGCGCCCGCTCGATCGTGCCGGCCTCCGTCGCCGCCTTTGCCGATATCCTCGCCGACGAACCCGAGGCGACGATCGTCGCCGGCGCGACCGATGTCGGACTGTGGGTCACCAAGCAGATGCGGCTCCTCGATCCGGTAATCTTCATCAACCACCTGACCGAACTGCAGTCGATAAGCGCGGACGAGACCGGCATCACCATCGGCGCCGGCGTCAGTTACACCCAGGCTTTCGACGTACTGTCTGACGAAATCCCCTCGCTTGGCCGGCTGATCGACCGGATCGGCGGCCAACAGGTGCGCAACATGGGTACGATCGGCGGCAATATCGCCAACGGTTCGCCGATCGGCGACACTCCGCCGCCTCTGATCGCGCTCGGTGCCGAGCTGACGCTGCGCTCCCATTCCGGCCGCCGCACGATCGCGCTCGAGGATTATTTCCTGAGCTACGGCAAGCAGGACCGGCTGCCGACCGAATTCGTCGAGAAGGTTTTCGTCCCCCGCCCGGCCGAGGGCAGTCATTTCGCGGTCTACAAGATCTCCAAGCGCCGCGACGAGGACATCTCGGCGCTCTGCGGCGCCTTCCATCTCGTGCTCGATGCCGACGGCAAGGTCGAGACCATCCGCATCGCCTTCGGCGGCATGGCGGCGACCCCGAAACGGGCGAAACACGTCGAGGACGCACTCCTCGGCGAGGTCTGGAGCTGGGGTGCCATCTCCGCCGTGCGCGACGCGTTCGTGGAGGATTACCAGCCCCTCACCGACTGGCGGGCAACCGCGGAATATCGCAGCCTCACCGCCCGCAACCTGCTCACCCGCTTTTTCCTCGAAACCGCCGGAGCGCCTGCGGAACTCCGCCGGTTCGAACTGGAGGAAGCATGATGGTGAATAGAACTATGAACATATTCTCCAGCCGGAAGCCCGACATGTATGCGGAAACGAGACGGCGCGGCACGCTCCCAATGATCTCCCCCCTTGAGGGGGAGATGTCACCGAAGGTGACAGAGGGGGGTAGCGACCTCACGGCACGTCAAACCGCCTCCGTAGCATTCCGAGCCACCCCCCTCTGCCCTGCCGGGCATCTCCCCCTCAAGGGGGGAGATCGGCATGCTGCAACGGTCGGAGGCCTCCTCTGATGGACAAGACCACGTTCAACACCAAACCGATCATCGACGGCCGCATGCATGTGTCGCTGAAACATGATTCAGCACATAAGCACGTCACCGGAACCGCCGAATATATCGACGATATTCCGGAACCCTCAGGTACGCTGCACGGCGGCCTCGGGCTTGCCGACCGGGCGCATGCGGAAATCGTCTCGGTCGATCTTTCAGCGGTCAAGAGCGCACCCGGCGTCGTCTGGGTGATCACCGCGGAGGACATTCCGGGCTTCAACGACGTCGCCTCGACCGGCCAGCACGACGAGCCGCTGCTTGCCACCACCAACGTGCAGTTCCACGGCCAGATTATCTTCGCCGTCATTGCCGAGACCCGCGACCAGGCCCGCCGTGCCGCAAAACTCGCCAAGATCGAATATCGCGACCTGCCCCACTGGACCGATATCGACAGCGCTCGCGAAAATGACGCGCCTTATGTCGTCGAACCGATGACGCTGAGGCGCGGCGAGCCGGAAACCGAGATCGAAAACGCGCCTCTGCGGGTCCAGAACCACATGTATATCGGTGGCCAGGAGCATTTTTACCTGGAGAGCCACATCGCGCTCGCCATCCCTGGCGAGGACGACGAGGTGATCGTCTGGTCCTCCACCCAGCATCCGAGCGAAGTGCAGCACATGGTGGCGCATGTGCTCGGCGTCGCCAACAATGCGGTGACCGTCCAGACCCGCCGCATGGGCGGCGGTTTCGGCGGCAAGGAAACGCAGGGCAACCAGTTCGCGGCGCTCGCGGCAATCGCCGCCAAGAAGCTGAAGCGGGCGGTGAAATTCCGCCCCGACCGCGACGAGGATATGTCGATCACCGGCAAGCGGCACGATTTCCGCGTCGATTACGACGTCGCCTTCGACGAGGAAGGCCGTATCCACGCAGTCGACGCGGTCTATGCGGCGCGCTGCGGTTTTTCCGCCGACCTTTCCGGCCCGGTCACCGACCGCGCCCTCTTCCATGCGGATTCCAGCTATTTCTACCCGCATGTGCGGCTGACCTCGCAGCCGCTGAAGACCCATACGGTCTCCAACACCGCCTTCCGCGGTTTCGGCGGGCCGCAGGGCATGCTCGGCGGCGAACGGATCATCGAGGAGATCGCCTATGCGGTCGGCAAGGACCCGCTCGAAATCCGCAAGCTGAACTTTTACGGCCAGCGCGGTTCGAACCGGACGATGACGCCCTATCACCAGGACGTCGAGGACAATATCATCGCGAGGATTGTCGACGAACTGGAAACCTCGTCGGACTATCAGGCCCGCCGGCAGGCGATCCTGGAGTTCAACTCGCACAGCCCGGTAATCCGCAAGGGCATCGCCCTGACACCGGTGAAATTCGGCATCTCGTTTACCATGACCGCCTACAACCAGGCGGGCGCGCTGGTCCATATCTACAATGACGGTTCGATCCACCTGAACCACGGCGGCACCGAAATGGGCCAGGGCCTTTATACCAAGGTGGCGCAGGTGGTGGCCGATACGTTCCAGGTCGATATCGACCGGGTGAAGATCACCGCGACGACGACGGGCAAGGTGCCGAACACATCGGCAACCGCCGCCTCCTCCGGCACCGACCTCAACGGCATGGCCGCTTATGATGCCGCCCGACAGATCAAGGAACGGCTGATCGATTTCGCCATGCGCCAATGGAAGGTTGGCCGCGACAAGGTCGAATTCCTGCCCAACCGGCTGCGGATCGGCGGCGAGATCATACCCTTCGACACGTTCATCCGGGCCGCCTATTACGACCGCGTGCAGCTCTCCGCCGCCGGCTTCTACAAGACGCCGCGCATCCACTGGGACCGCAAGGCGGGCCGCGGCCGGCCGTTCTACTACTTCGCCTATGGCGCCGCGGTCTCGGAAGTGTCGATCGACACGCTCACCGGCGAATACATGGTCGAGCGCACCGACATCCTCCACGACGTCGGCAAGTCGCTGAACCCGGCGATCGACATCGGCCAGGTGGAAGGCGCGTTCGTTCAAGGGATGGGCTGGCTGACCACCGAGGAACTGTGGTGGGACGACAAGGGGCGGCTCCGCACCCACGCGCCCTCCACCTACAAGATCCCGCTCGCCTCCGACCGGCCGAAGATTTTTAACGTGCAACTCGCCGAATGGGCGGAAAATGCCGAACCGACCATCGGCCGCTCCAAGGCCGTCGGCGAACCGCCGTTCATGCTGGCGATCTCGGTGCTCGAAGCCCTGTCGATGGCGGTAGCGAGTGTGGCAGATTATTCCGCCTGCCCGAGACTCGACGCACCGGCGACGCCGGAACGGGTGCTGATGGCGGTCGAGCGGCTGAAGGCGATGTGATGGAGCGCGCATGCCGCATTTCCATGTCCGCGACGCCAACCGGAAAAACGCCAGGAACATGCGCCGGGCGCTGACCGAAGCGGAGCTGAAATTCTGGAACGCGGTCCGCGCTCATCGCCTCATGGGAATTGGCTTCCGGCGGCAGATGCCGATCGCCGGCTACATCGTGGATTTTGCCTGCCCGGAGCATAAGTTGATCATCGAAATTGACGGTGTGAGCCATTCCTACGACCAGAACATCAGGCGGGATTTAACGAGAGATCAGCAACTGGCCTCGCTTGGCTGGCAGGTGGTAAGGTTCACCAATGACGAGGTGCACGGCCATATCGACGACTTGTGCATGCACCTCCTGCGGATTATCGGGATCGACCGCTTTGAGTAGATGTTGCTACCCCCCTCTGCCCTGCCGGGCATCTCCCCCTCAAGGGGGGAGATCGGATGTGGCCAGGCCCCACTCCCTCTCGGTGCGGCGGACTCACGTCTCAGATGAGGCTGAGGACCGGGCAAGACACCACGTCTTGCCGATCTCCCCCCTTGAGGGGGAGATGCCCGGCAGGGCAGAGGGGGGTGCCTAATGCGCGACCTTACCCTTGCTGGCTTCATCACCACCCATCCAAAATCTGTCCTCGTCGAAATCCGCGAGGCGAAGGGCTCCACGCCCCGCGAAGCCGGCACCTTCATGCTGGTCGCGGAGACCGCGATCTGGGGGACGATCGGCGGCGGGCAGTTCGAATATATGGCGATCGACAATGCCCGGGCGATGCTGGCTGGCGGCGGCGAGGCGGTGATGGACATTCCGCTTGGGCCGGAGATCGGCCAGTGCTGCGGCGGCCATACCCGACTTGCGTTCCGGCCGTTGACGCCGGAGCTGGCGGAAGCGCTGGAAAAGCGCCTGCGCAACGAGGAGGACGACCGGCCGGCAGTGACGCTGTTCGGATCGGGTCATGTCGGCCAGGCGCTCGCAAGGGCGCTGGTTCCCCTGCCCTTCGCGGTGTCAGTCGTCGAAACCCGTGCCGAGGCGCTGGAGGATCTGCCGGCCGAAACGGAAAAACACCTGACCGCCATGCCGGAAGCGTTTGTGGACAAGATCCCGGCTGGCGGCGCGGCGATCATCCTCACCCACGACCATGCGCTGGATTTCCTGATCGCCCAGCGCGCGTTGGCACGCGCCGATCTTGCCTATGTCGGCATGATCGGCTCGCGAACCAAACGTGCCACCTTCGCCAACTGGCTGAAGCGCGAGGACGGCGGTGATGGCTTGCTCTCCCGCCTCGTGCTGCCGATCGGCGGCACGACGGTCAGGGACAAGCGCCCGGCCGTGATCGCAGCACTGGTCGCCGCCGAATTGCTGGAAACCTACGCTGCGCGGCAGGCGCAGACCTCAAAGCGGCAGATCCCGACCACCTGAGCGCCGTTTCCCGTCCCAGAATGCCGCCTCGCGGCTTTGCGGCCCGGCTTCCGGGAGCGCAACATCGCCGCGCAGTTCGTCCGGCAGCGCCGGGATGCTTGGACCTGCAGGCTGCAGGAGCCTGCGGAAAAACCGGCGGAAGTGCCGCCAAACCAAGACCGGGCGAGAGGATTTCAAAGGCAAGGCATGGGCGTTTGCGGACGGCATGGTTGCTCCACATCGACAAGAATGGCTTGATTGGTTGCGATCATCAATGGAGACGATTGCCGGAAAATTCCAATTCAAATACAGTCGGTCGCGATCAAGAGAACTTATCGATGAAATTATCACGCCGGTTTCCGCTGAATGCACTTCGGGTCTTCGAAGCCGTCGCGCGCCTGGAAAATTTCACTCGCGCCGCGGAAGAACTCGGCATGACCCAGACGGCGGTGACCTACCAGATCAAGCTCTTGGAGGAATTTCTCGGCGACACCGTTTTCCTGCGCCGTCCACGGGCGCTGAAACTCACCGAAACGGGTGAAAAACTGCTTCCGAAGGTGGCGGAGGCTTTCACGCTGCTCAACGAGGCGGTGCAATCGACGCGGCATGGCATCGAGGAAACGCTGGAAATCCACTCGCCGCCATCGTTTGCCGCGCAATGGCTGTCGCCGCATCTCCACATTTTCAAAGCCCTGCACCCGCAAATCGAGGTCCGCCTGCTGCGCCAGTTGGATAACAACGACCACCGCCATAGCTTGGCCGATATCACGATCTGTATCAGCGCCCGGCCATCCGACGGGTTGATCAGCCATCCTCTCTTTCGGCTCAACTATGCGCCCATGCTGTCTCCGCGACTGGCGGAAAGCGTGGGTGGCATACGGCAGCCTTCCGATCTTTTGAAACTACCCTGGATTACCGACACCCGTGACGGGTGGCACGAATGGTTCGAGGCGGCCCACATCGACCCGCATCAGATCCGGCACACCAGCCTCAACGCCCTTGGCGCGCTCGATCTGGAGGCAAGGGCTGCGATATCCGGCCATGGCGTGGCGATGCTGAGCCCCTTCCTCTTTCAGGAAGATCTGGCATCCGGCCGCCTCCTGCAGCCCTTCGATATCTGCGTCGGCGAGGGCAAGACCTATTGGCTGTGTTACGCGCCGGCGCGGCGAAGTGCGGCGAAGGTCACGGCCTTTGCGACCTGGATCCAGGCGGCGCTCGCCGATGACCTTGCGGCCATAGGAGCAAATCGAAGCGAGGCGGCCGCTCAATAGGGGATCAGCCCGCCAAGCAGACCACGCACCGGCTGCGCAATCAAAAATTCCGCTGCGAATAGAGGAGCCTTGCGGCGCGGAAGGCACCCTCCTCTTGAGGTCCGCGCCTGTCGCGGCCGTCGAGCAGGCCGAGATCGCGTTGCCAGGATTGCGGCATTTCCTCGAGGTCGAGACTGTTGCGGCGGACGGCCAGGCGGCGGCGAATGGCGGCGGCGATGCCGAGCTTCGGGAAAAACTGCTCGAACGGCCGGTTGAGGATCGAAAACATCTCTTGCCTCCAACGGGATACCCCGTTTTCATTTGATGATTGTGGGGGTAGATTGCGCGCCAAAGCCTCGGTAATCCAATCGAATTACCGTCTGCACGGATCAAGAGATCTTATCCATGAAGATGTCGAAACAGTTTCCTCTGAATGCGCTTCGGGTGTTCGAGGCCGCCGCACGGCTGATGAGCTTCACCCGGGCCGGAGAGGAGCTCGGCCTGACCCAGACGGCCGTGAGCTACCAGATCAAGCTGCTCGAGGACACCATCGGTGAGCAGCTCTTCCTGCGCCGGCCCCGGCAGGTTTCATTGACGGAGGCAGGCGAGCGGCTGGCGCCGAGGATCGCGGAAGCCTTCGCGATCATGGGCGATGCGCTTTCGACTCTGCACGACGCATCGGAGGGCACGCTGATCATCCATTCGACGGCGACCTTCGCCTCGCGCTGGCTGGCGCGCCATCTCGGCACCTTCCAGCTCGAAAATCCCGGCATTGCCGTCAGGCTGGAGACATCGCAGGAGATGATCGATTTTTCGCGCTCCCAGGCGGACATCGCGATCCGCAGCGGCAAGGGCGAATGGGCGGGCTTGCGCCGGCATTTTCTGATGCGAAATCATTTCACGCCGATGCTGAGCCCGGATCTGGCCGCCACGATCGGCGGCGTAAAGACGCCGGAAGACATCCTGAAGCTCAGGATCATCGATCCCGGCGATCCATGGTGGCCGTTCTGGTTTGCCGCAGCCGGGGTGCCGGATGTCGACCTCAGCGGCCGGCCGGTGAGCAGAATGGGCGCGCAGGCCTTCGAAGCCGCCGCCGCGATCGCCAGCCAGGGGGTCGGAATTCTGCAGCCGGAATTTTATGCGGACGACATCGCGCTCGGGCGGCTGGTCCAGCCATTCGACATCCTCGGCTATGACAAGAGCGACTATTGGCTGGTCTATCCGGAGGCTCGCAGGAATTCCAAGAAAATCCGTGCCTTCCGCGACTTCATGCGGAAAACCATGCCGACATTCAGGGACTAGGGTCAGGACCCTTCAGTCGGTTTTCTATCCGCCGCTTTGCTGGACGGAAAACCGGCTGGACATGTTACTTCTGGCCGCTGGCGGCCTCTAGTAGCTCATATCCGGCGCGTAGAAGCAGCGCAGCGTATCTTCGGTCGGATAGAGACAGAGATGGTATTCCTCGTCCTGGCTTCTCCTCGCCTGGCTCTGCGGCAGTTTGAAATCATGCGGGCGCGTGATCAGCCGATGATCGCCCGGACCCAGAATGATCTCGTAGCCGCCATCGATGATCTTGACGTTCTTGGTCGCGATCATCTGGCAGTCGCCTGTATGGTTGTCGCCGTTGCAGCAGAAACCGTCATATTTCCAGGTCACGCCGGTCGAACTGTGCGCCTCGTGGGCACTGGCCGAACCGATCTGGATGCAGGACGCGTACGCAATCATCACACCTGTCAGAATACCACGCATGAGCTTAGTCTCCGTTGATGAATGCCCCCATCACCGGCTCGAACCGCACGCATTACCAAGCTTTCGCCGGCTGACTTGCAACTGTCACAATACGTGAGTCGATCTGACCAATTAACCCTTACTTATCGCGATGCACAATTAAGAACATTCTACTATTGCCAATCCGGGGATCGCGCGAAGGGAACTCGAAGCTGCCGGTCCCGGTTCCGTGGCGGAACAAAAAGTGTTCGCCGCAGCGCCCTCTTCCCTTGGCCAGGTTTTTTCCCCAAAGTGACGAGTCGGGGGGCAATAAGGGGAAGTCTGAATGTATGAATATGCCGTCGCCTGGGAATGGCTGAGTTTCGCCGCCCGCTGGTTCCATGTCATCACGGCGATCGCCTGGATCGGCTCGTCGTTCTATTTCATCGCGCTCGATCTGGGGCTGACGAAGCGCCCGAACATGCCCGCCGGCGTCTATGGCGAGGAATGGCAGGTGCATGGCGGCGGTTTCTACCACGTCCAGAAATACCTGGTGGCGCCGGCACAGATGCCCGAACACCTGACCTGGTTCAAATACGAGAGCTATTTCACCTGGCTCTCCGGTTTTCTGATGCTCTGCATCGTCTATTACGGCGGCGCCGACCTGTTCCTGATCGATCGAACGGTGATGGCTCTCGCCCCCTGGCAAGCAATCCTGTTGTCGCTCGCATCGCTGTCGATCGGCTGGATCATCTACGATCTGCTCTGCAAATCGCCGCTCGGAAAGAACACCTGGGGGCTGATGGCGCTGCTCTTCCTGGTGCTGATCGCCATGGCCTGGGGGTATACGCAGATATTCTCCGGCCGCGCCGCCTTCCTGCATCTCGGCGCGTTCACCGCGACGATCATGTCCGCCAACGTCTTCTTCATCATCATCCCCAACCAGAAGATCGTCGTCGCCGACCTGATCGCGGGGCGCACGCCCGACCCGAAATACGGCATGATCGCCAAGCAGCGTTCGCTGCACAACAACTACCTGACGCTGCCCGTCATCTTCTTCATGCTCTCCAACCACTATCCGCTGGCGTTTGCGACCCATTTCAACTGGGTGATCGCCGCACTCGTCTTCCTGATGGGCGTGACGATCAGGCACTGGTTCAACACCACCCACGCCCGCAAGGGCAAGCCGACCTGGACCTGGCTGGTGACGGTTCTGCTCTTCATCGTCATCATGTGGCTCTCGACCGTGCCGAAGGTTCTGACCGGCGAGACCGAGACCTCGATGACCCCGGTCGCCCAGAAATTCGCGGCCAATGCCCATTTCGGTGCAGCGAGGGATGTCGTGCAGGCGCGCTGTTCCATGTGCCACGCGGCTGAACCCGTTTATGAAGGCGTCAATTTCACCCCGAAATCCGTCAGACTGGAGACTGACGCAGAGATTGCCGCCCACGCGCGGGAGATCTATATCCAGGCGGGCCGCAGTCACGCCATGCCGCCCGGCAATGTCACCGCCATCTCGCCGGACGAACGCCGGCTGCTGACGGCCTGGTACGAAAGCACGATATCCCAATGACCCAGATGCTGATCCGCGGACGGCTGCTCTCCTTCAAGCGCGCTCCGCACTCGCTGACCGACACGGACAGTTACGCCTATGAGAGCGACGGCGCGCTGCTGATCGACGGGAACACGATTTCGGTTGCCGGCAGCTACGGAACGGTCAAGGCGATTGCGCCGGAGGGCGTCGAGGAAATCGACCATCGGCCGCATCTGATCCTGCCGGGCTTCATCGACACGCACCTGCATTTCCCGCAGATGCAGGTGATCGCCTCCTATGCCGCCAATCTGCTCGAATGGCTGAACACCTACACCTTCCCTGAGGAATGCCGGTTCGTCGAAAGCGAACACGCGGCGCGCATCGCCACACATTTCTATGACGAGTTGCTGCGCCACGGCACCACCACGGCGGTCGCCTACTGCTCCGTTCACAAGACCTCGGCCGACGCTTTCTTTGCCGAAGCCCTGAAGCGCGGCATGTGCATGGTCGGCGGCAAGGTGATGATGGACCGCAACGCCCCGCAGGGTCTGCTCGACACGCCGCAGATGGGTTATGACGAAACGAGAGCTGTGATCGCCGACTGGCACGGCAAGGGCCGCTGCCACGTCGCCATCACCCCGCGCTTCGCGATCACCTCGACCCCCGGCCAGATGAAGGCCGCCCAGGCGCTGGCGCAGGAGTTTCCCGACCTGCATATCCAGACGCATCTCTCCGAAAACCACGAGGAGATTCGCTACACCGGCGAGCTTTATCCGGACGCCAGGGACTATACCGACATCTACGCCCATTACGGCCTTCTCGGGCCCAAGACCTTGCTCGGCCACGCGATCCATCTTTCCGACCGCGAAGCCGATGTGTTGTCGGAGGCAGGCGCCGTCGCAGTCCACTGCCCGACCTCCAACCTCTTCCTCGGCTCCGGCCTGTTTCCGATGAAATCGCTGATGCGGCGGGAAAAGCCGGTCAGGGTGGCAGTCGCCACCGATATCGGCGGCGGATCGAGCTATTCGATGCTGCGGACGATGGACGAGGCCTACAAGATCCAGCAGCTCCTCGGCGAGCGTCTGAACCCGCTCGAAAGCTTCTACCTGATGACCAGAGGCAATGCCGAGGCGCTGTCTATGGCGGAACGTATCGGCACGCTGGAGCCCGGCACCGATGCCGACCTCGTGGTGCTGAACGCCGCCTCGACGCCGGCCATGCGGCTACGGATGGAAACGGTGAAGACGCTGGGGGAAGAACTCTTCCTTCTTCAGACCATGGGCGACGACCGCGCCGTGGTCGAGACCTATGTGGCGGGCAAGGCAATGAAGAGCGAATTCGACGTAAGCCAGGTCAGGACCTAGCCGCCCGCCTTCCGCCGAGCGCCCTCCTTGATCGCGTCCATGACAGCGCGGACAATCGGCACGTCGCGGATATCCGAATGGACGACGAGCCAGATGTCGCGCGTCACGGGTTCGTCCTCCACCAGCGCGACGGCGAGCCCGTCGCCGGCGCTGACGAAGAAATCGGGCAGGATGGCGACCCCGCCGCCCGCCCGGGCCATTGCGCGCTGGAATTCCAGCGTCGAGGCCCTCAGGCCGACACGCCGCCCTCTCGCGATATCGAGAAGCCGCCGATGCTGCGGCGAAGTCTCCATGTCCTCGCCGTAAGCGATAAAGCTCCATTCCTCTTGTGGCGTCTCGGCAAGGTAGGACGGCGACGCATAGAAATCGAACCGAACGCTGCCGATCCGCGTGACTGTAAGATCCCCCTGTTCGGGACGGGCCAGACGCACCGCAATGTCCGCCTCTCGACGGTTGAGGGAAGCGTAGCGCTTTTCGCCGGCAACGACGATCTCGATCTCGGGGTGACGTCGGCGAAGCATAGCGATTGGCTCCGGCAACAGCAGGTCCGAAAGGGCCGGAGGTGCGCTGATGCGCACCGTGCCGGCCAGCCGATCCTGTTTGAGCCTCGCCTGATCGGTGGCGAGAGCCTGTTCCTCCATCCGCCGTGCCAGTTCGGCAATGCGTTCGCCTTCGACAGTCAGTGTGACCTTCCGGCCGCGGCGATCGACCAATCTTGCCTGCAACTGCTCCTCCAGAAGCGCCACGCGGCGGCTGACGGTCGCGTGTTCCACGCCGAGTATCCGGGCGGCGCCGAGCAACGTTCCGCTGTTCGAGAGCGCCAGAAAATAACGGAGGTTTTCCCAGTCGAGCATTGTCAAATTTTTCCCATCGATTGTCCACGAATAGGGAATTTTCAAACAATAAGCAAAGGCCCATCCTGACCCCGCCTCAAACATGGAGAATGACGATGGCGAATATCCTGGTGAGCCTGACCTCCCCCGGCGGGTCGGAAAACCTGCAGATACTGGAACAGCCTCAACTAACGCCCAAGGAGGACGAAATTATCGTGCGGCACGACGCGATCGGCATGAACTTCGTCGATATCTATCACCGCAGGGGAATCTACGCGCTGCCATCCTATCCCGCCGTGATCGGTGTCGAGGCGGCCGGCACGGTGGAAGCCGTCGGCTCCGCGATCGCCGGTCTGAAGATCGGCGATCGGATCGCCTATTGTGGCGTCCCGGCCGGAGCCTATGCGACGCGCCGGGCGCTGGCGGCACAGCGGGCCATCCTTCTTCCCCCGCAGATCGACGCGGCGACGGCGGCCTCCTCGCTGCTGAAAGCGATGACGGCCTATATGCTGCTTTACAAGACTTATCCGGTCGGCACCGGCACCACCGTCCTGGTTCACGCGGCCGCAGGCGGTCTCGGTGCGATCCTGGTCAAATGGGCCAAGGAACTCGGTGCGACGGTGATCGGAACCGTAAGCTCGGAGGAAAAGGCGGAACTGGCCCGCAGCTACGGCGCCGATCACTTGATCGTCGGGCGCGATGCGGATCTGGTGGGTGAGGTCAAGTTCCGGACGAACGGACGCGGCGTCGATGTCGGCTATGACGGAATTGGCGGTTCCATGCTTGCCAAGACGATCGACAGCGTCCGACCGTTCGGCACCGTGGTGACCATAGGCCAGGCCGCCGGCCCGATCCCGCCGGTCAGCGTCGATCAGCTAAGGCCGGGCAAGGCCCTGTCGCATCCCAGCATCCTTGCCTTCATCAACGACCAGGCCAATTATCGCGAGGCGGCGAACGCGGCGATTGCCGCAATGGAGAACGGCATCACCGCGGTCGTCGCGGGAAAGTATCCGCTAGAAGAGGCAGCCAGGGCGCAGGAATTCCTGGAAAGCGGCCGTGCAGCCGGCAGCCTGCTGCTTATCCCCGAGTGACGGCAGGCGATATTGCGCAGGACCCCACGCCCAGGAGATAAACTGGGGAGAAACAGCGCGCGATATCGCTCGACATTCCTCTGGCAGTGCGGCGAAGATATGCTACTCGTCTGCTAGCATCCGGAGGAAGAATATCGATGTCCAAACCGCTGACCATCGCAGACCTGAAAATCCTTGCCCGCCGTCGGGTGCCGAAGATGTTCTTCGACTATGCCGACAGCGGCGCCTGGACAGAGGGAACGTATCGGGCGAACGAGGAAGACTATTCCAGGATCAAGCTGCGCCAGCGCGTCCTGGTCGACATGACCAACCGCACGCTCGAAACCACGATGATCGGCGAAAAGGCCGCGATGCCCGTGGCGCTGGCGCCGACCGGCATGACCGGCATGCAGCATGCCGACGGCGAAATGCTGGCCGCCAAGGCGGCGGAAGAATTCGGCGTGCCCTTCACGCTCTCGACCATGAGCATCTGCTCGATCGAGGACGTCGCCTCGGTGACCACGAAACCCTTCTGGTTCCAGCTCTACGTGATGAAGGACCGCGGCTTCGTCGAACGGCTGATCGGCCGCGCCAAGGCGGCGAAATGTTCGGCGCTCGTCGTCACCGCCGACCTGCAGATCCTCGGCCAGCGCCACAAGGACCTGCGCAATGGCCTTGCGGCTCCGCCGAAGCCGACGCTCAACGCGGCCCTGCAGCTCGTGACGCGCCCGAGATGGTGCCTGGAAATGCTTCAGACCAAGCGCCGCGGTTTCGGCAATATCGTCGGCCATGCGAGCAATGTTTCGGACCTCTCCTCGCTCGGCGCCTGGACGGCGGAACAGTTCGACCCACGGCTGTCCTGGGACGACATCCGCTGGATCAAGGACCTCTGGGGCGGCAAGATGATCATCAAGGGGATCCTCGACGAAGAGGACGCACGCGCCGCCGCCGATACCGGCGCGGATGCGATCATCGTCTCCAACCACGGCGGCCGCCAGCTCGACGGCGCCCCCTCATCGATCAGCATGCTGCCGAAAATCGTCGAGGCGGTCGGCGACCGGATCGAAGTGCATGTGGACGGCGGCATTCGGTCGGGCCAGGACGTGCTCAAGGCCGTGGCGCTCGGCGCCCGCGGCACCTATATCGGCCGGCCTTTCCTCTACGGCCTCGGCGCCATGGGCAAGGAAGGCGTCACCACGACGCTCGAGATCATCCGCAAGGAACTCGACATCACCATGGCACTCTGCGGCAAGCGGGATATCCAGCATATCGACCGCAACATCCTCGCCAACATGCCGTTCTGACGACCGGGCGAAGGCGGAGGAGCTGCTATCTCAGCACCAGCCGCCCTTGCCGACGCCCGGCCGCTTGGCCAGGCCCTCGTTGACGAGGACATCGGCGAGCGAGCGGCCATTGCGGGTGACTTCGCGCAGCTTGTGGCCTTCGACCTCGTCCTCGTTGCCCTGCCAGGTGACGAGTTCGAACGGACCGGAATCGAGGAAGGCGCGTACCCGTAGCTCCGCATCGCTCGCCTTGATCCGCTCCGCCTCGCAGCGCGGCTTCTTGATGTCGGGCACCTCGATGCCGACGAGGCGGATCTTCTGACCGTGGAATACGAAACGGTCGGCCGCAGTGACGCAGTCGTCCTGCTTGGCCGATCCGCACAGATAGAATTTCGCCTCATAGGCGCCGGCAAGGTTCTCGTTGCTCTTCGGCGCCTCGGCAGCCTTCTGGATCTCCTCGAGAATCGGCTTGCCGATCGGCGCCGGCGGGATGATCGCGGCAGTGTGGCTCTGGTCGGGAGCGACCGCAGGCTTTGGCGTGACGGGTCGGTGCGACGGGCCGGAACTTGCCTCGACGGATTTCGCCGGCACAGGTTTTGCCGCGACCTGGAGCGGTTTTCCCGAAGTCAGGCCAGCAACAAAACGCCTCGTTGCCGCGGAATTCTCGTAAAGCGCAATCCCGCCGGCCACCAGCGCTAGCACTCCGAGCCAAGGCCAGAGCGACGAACCGGAGCTCGACGACCGCTTGGGCGCGCTCCTGCGCCGAGAACCGGATTTGCCGCGCGTTTGAGCCATGACGATCTCTCCTGTCGAATCGGAGAAAGTATCGTGGGGAAGGATTGCCGAAAGGTTTCAGGAAGAGCGGTCAGTAGTGGAAACGGCACTGGAGAATGATCAGCCGCGGCTGATCGCTGCTGTTCTCCACTCGGTAAACGAGGCGGTGTTCCTGAGTAATCCGGCGCGACCACTGCCCTTTGAGCTGATTGCGCAAAGGCTCAGGCTTACCGATGCCCTCGAAGGGGTGACGCAATATGTCCCTGATCAACTCGTTGATCCGACCGACCATTTTGGGATCGGTCTCCTGCCAGGAAACATACTCGCGCCAGCCCTCCGGCTCCCAGACGAGCAGGTAGGCTTTCCCTGGAGGCATCAATCGGCCTTCTTGTTGGGAATATAGTCTTCAGGTTCAATCAAGTCGTGCGCGATCAGCTTGGAGCCGTCGTTGACGTTGGCGATCGCCTCCATCAGCCGCGTCGCATTGGCGGGCGTCGACATCAGGTGGAGCGTCTCCAGCATGCCCTCGTATTCGTCCTTATCGATCAGGATGGCCGATGGCTTGTCGCGGCGCATGATCTCGATCGGCGCGCGGTCGTTCGAGACCTCGTCGAGGAGGCTAGCAAGCTCCTGGCGGGCTTGGGAAAACATGACGGTGCGCATGGGCGGCTCCTCATTACCTGTACAATAAATAGTACAAGTCTCTAGCGAAGTCAATTTGGACTACCCCGCCCGGCCCGTCGCCAGTGCCACCGCCCAGTCGGCGCGGCCGTTTTCGGCAGCGAGCCGCGACATCGCCAGGTGATCGTAGGACACGTTGCGGAATTGCGGTGTCCAGCCGGAGGAGGTCTTTTCGAGGATCGCGTAGGACGCCATGGCGTGGCCGGTTTCCACCTTGTGGAAATGCGGCGTGTCGTCGTCATAGGCCGGACAGCCGACGCTGCCGGGATTGACGATCAACCGGCCGTCGGACAGTTGCACCGCCCGCGGAATATGGCTGTGGCCGCAAAGGATCAGCGGTTGTTCGATGCCGTCAGCCAGCGCCTCGATCTCCTCCAGCGGCTTCAGAAAGACATGGCCTTGGCTCGATACCTGCTCCAGCCAGTAAACGTTGTCCGACTGCGGCGTCGCGTGGCAAAGATAGGCCTCGTCCCGATAGACGGCGCTGAACGGCAGCTTGCGCAGCCATTGCAGGTGGCGCGGCGCCAATTGCGAAAAGGCGTGCACTTCCCAGGAGGGCATTGCATTCGCCGGGTTTTCGATCAGGTAGCGATCGTGATTGCCGCGCACCGTCAGCGTCGCCATCGTATCGAGAAGGAGCAGCAGGTCGGCGGTGCGCCCGGCTTCGAGGGGGCCGCTCAGGCAATCGCCGAGATTGACGATCTCGGTGATGCCTTGCCCGTGAATATCGGCAAGCACCGCTTCGAGCGCTGCGCAATTCCCGTGGATGTCGGCGATCGCGGCAAAGCGCATCAGCTCCCCCGATAGGTGGAATAACCGTAGGGCGAAAGCAGCAGCGGCACGTGATAGTGCGCCGTCGTGTCGGAAATGCCGAAACGGATCGGGATCACGTCGAGAAAGGGCGGCTCGGTCAAGGCAACGCCGCGGGCTCGAAGGTAGGCGCCGGCATGGAAAACCAGTTCGTATTCGCCGGCAAGAAAGGTCTCGCCGATCAGGATCGGCCCGCCATCGACGCGGCCGTCGCTATTGGTGACGACCGTCTTGAGTTTTTCGCGAGCCTCACCGTTCAGCCGGTAGAGATCGATCGAAAGCCCCTCCGCAGGCGTACCGCTGGCGGTGTCGAGCACATGGGTGGTGAGGCCCGTCATAGGCTTGGCTCCGCGATGAGATACGGGGTCTCGAAGAACGCTTCCTCGTAGTTTGCGGAGGTATTATCCCTGTCCACCACCAAGAAATCGCTGACGACGCCGATCGCCATCAGCGGATGATGCCACGAATTGGGGAAATAATTGACGCCCTGATGCGGCTCCACGAGGAAGACCTGCGGCTTGCCCGGCCGTCCGCCCTCGTTATCCGAAACGGCGATCAGGAACGGCTGGCCGGAGATCGGCGAAAAGCTCTGGCTGGCGAAAGGATGCCGCTCCATCATGGTGATCGCGTAAGGGAACTGCCGCGGCTTGCTGCGGAAGATGCTGAAGATCAGCCGCTCCGGCTCGCCGATCACCACGGGCTCGGCGAGCGCATGATAGCGCTCGGTCGTGCCGCCGTTGATCAGCCGCATGGTCGCCGGATCGGCCTCGATGACATCGCCGAAAGGCGCGAAGGCTTGCTTGGTAAGGGGCAGGATTTCCAGATATTCGGTCAATTCATTCGCCTTCGATCATTCTGCTTCAGTCATTCACCCTGAGCACGCCAGTTGCGCAGGGAGTCGAGCTGGGAGAGAAGTTCCGGGATCATCCGATCGACGGTCAACCAGACCGTGCCGATATCCAGGTGAAAATACTGATGTGCGATGCGGTTGCGCATGTTGCGGATGTCTCTCCACGGGATCTCCGGATGCTCGACGACGAAATCCGGAAAACGCTCCATGATCTTGGTCGCGCATTCGCCGATCGCCATGATGTTGGCGATCACCGCATCCTGCTTGATTTCATCAAGCCGAAAGGCCTCGCGATCCAGGCCAGAGACATATCTGACGGCCTTGTTTCCAGTGACGACCATCCGATCAAGATAGGCTTCGAGACGCTCTGCACTCATATCGCCAACGCTTCCGCGACGATGCGTTCGCGGATCTTGGGCGGAAAATCCCCCGGAACCTTGACATCCACCGGAACGCCCAACGCTTCTTCGAGATCTCCCTGAAGTCCGCCGAGCGTGAACAGGGACGTGGTCGGCGACGGGTCGACCAGGATATCGAGATCGCTGTCGGGTCGGTCTTCGCCGCGCAGCACTGAGCCATAGACGCGAGGATTGGAGACCTGCCGGCGGGCAACGATCTCCCGGATGACATCCCGGTTCTTCTCCAGCACTTCCGACGGTCTCATGGCGGCGTCACTCCTGATATCGCCAGTATAAGCGACGGAGAGGATTGAGGAAAGCAGCGCCCGGGACCTCAATGTCCCGGAAGCAGCGATTGCAGACGCAGGAGCGCGATCTTTTCCACCTGGGCGGTGGCGGTGTCGAACTCCTCGTCCGCAGAATTGTCGATGCGCTTCTCGAAGGCAGCAAGGATATCGTCCTTGGTGAGGCCCTTGACCGCGATGATGAAAGGGAAGCCGAATTTTTGCGTATAGGCGGTATTGAGCTCGGTGAAGCGGGCGTGTTCGGCAGCGCTCAGGCGGTCCAGCCCGGCGCCGGCCTGTTCTTTTTTGCTGTCCTCGGTCAGTTCGCCGGCGATCGCCAGCTTGCCCGCAAGGTCGGGATGGGCGCGCAGCACGCCGAGGCGTTCCTCGCGGCTTGCCCGGCGGAAGATCGAGTTCAGCGCGTCATGCACGCTCTTGGACGTCAGCGGCACCAGCATCAGACCGGCGTCATAGGCGCGTTCGGCGATGAAGGGCGAATGTTCGAACACGCCGCCGAACATCTGGATGAAATCGCCGCGGGCGGTCATAGCGCGGCCGCCGGCTTGTGATGCTCGTGCCAGTGTCTGGCAATCTCGATGCGCTGCGGGATCCAGACCTTGTCCTGGCTGAGCACATATTCGATGAAACGCTTCAACGCGGCGGCGCGGCCGGGCCGCCCGACGAGGCGGCAGTGGAGGCCGACCGACATCATCTTCGGCGCGCCTTCCCTGCCCTCCTGGTAAAGCACGTCGAAGGCATCCTTGAGGTAGGTGAAGAACTGGTCGCCGGTGTTGAAGCCCTGCGGTGTCGCAAACCGCATGTCGTTGGTCTCCAGCGTATATGGGATGATCAGGAAGGGCTTCTGGTCGAGCCCGTTGACCCAGTAAGGCAGATCGTCTGCGTAACTGTCGGAGGAATAGAGGAAGCCGCCCTCTTCCATGACCAGTTTCAGCGTGTTGTCGGAAGGCTTGCCCTGGTACATGCCGTAGGGCCGCTCGCCGACGAGCTCGGTGTGCAGCCGCACGGCCTCGAGGATGTGCTCGCGCTCCTTTGCCTCCGGGAAATCCTTGTATTCCAGCCAACGGTAGCCGTGGCTGGCGATCTCCCAGCCGGCTTCCTTCATGGCGGAGACCGCTTCCGGATTGCGGGCCATGGCGAGCGTCACGCCGTAGACGGTGGTCTGCACCTTGAGTTCGGTAAACATCCGAAACAGCCGCCAGAAGCCGGCGCGCGAGCCGTATTCGTAGATCGATTCCATGTTGAGGTTGCGCTGGCCCGGCCAGGGCGCGGCACCGACGATTTCCGACAGCAGGTTCTCCGAGGCCGGATCGCCGTCCATGATCGAGCTCTCGCCACCCTCCTCGTAATTGATCACGAACTGCACGGCGACGTGAGCGCCGCCCGGCCATTTCGGATCGGGGGTGGAACGGCCGTAGCCGACGAGTTCGCGCGGATAGTCTTTTGCCTGCATGGATCACCTTCGACGAATGAGGCCGGACGGTAGCGCACCCTTTCCGGCCATGTCGAGATGGAAATGACGCTTAGAGGCCGAGCGCCCGAAGGATCGCGACTGAGGCGACCCCGAGTGCCACGGAAACGAGCATCGGCAGGCGAAGTGCCGCAAAAGCAGTCACGGCGCAGGCCAAGGTTTCGGCAATCCCGGTCGCAAAAGCGGTCGGCGCGACGACAGCCATCAGAACTGCCGGCGGGATCGATTCGATCGCCTTGCGGCGGCCGCCTTCGAGCGAGACGTGGCGGATGAGCACGAGGCCGCTCAACCGGGTAAGCGCGGTCGCAGCCGCCATGGCGAGGATGGCAATGAGCGTGGCGAGATCAACAGTCATGGCGTCACCTCGACGTCCCGGGTTTTGCCGGTCACCAGGGCGGCGGCAAGGCCGGCGATAGCACCGGCAGCGATATACCAGACGCCCGGCACGAAATGTTGGGTGGCGACGGCGGCCGCGCCGCTCGCGAGCAGCACGGCGCCGGTTTCCGGTCCCTTCCAGAAACCCATGACCAGCACGATGAAGACGGCTGGAAAGGCAAAGTCGAGCCCGAGCACCACCGGGTCGCCGAGAAAGGCGCCGAGGGCGGCACCAGCCAGCCCCGAGAGTACCCAGGCGAGATAGAAGGGCATGGCGAGGCCGGCGAACCAGGCGGGCGTCAGCCGCGCCACCTTGGCCCGGAACTCCGCCATCGCCCAGATCTCGTCGGCGAGGAACAGCATCGAGAGATGGCGCGCCGGCTGGCCAAAACCATCCATTCTGATACCGAGCGAGGCGCTCATCAGCACGTGGCGGATATTAACCAACAGCGCCGCAAAACCGACCCCGGTCCAGGAGGCCGGATGGGTCCAGATATCCATCGCTACGAACTGCGACCCACCGGCGAATACCAGCGCGCTCATCAACCCCGCCTCAGCCGGCGACAGGCCTTTCGTGGCCGCAACCGCGCCAAAAACGAGACCGATCGGGATGACCGCGGCGATCAGTGGCGAGATCGCCCGCATGCCCCCGAGGAAGTCTTGAAACCTTGCATTGCCATTCACGTCAAAAACCTCCGTTGGAAGCGGAGGTCTTAAAGATCAAGTGGATAGCCGTCTTGAACGAAAGTGATCAGCGAGCCCGGTATTGCCCCGGCGTCAGCCCCGTGCGGGCCTTGAAGTGCCGGGTGAAATGCGCCTGGTCGGCAAAACCGCATTCGAGCGCGATCTCGGCCGGCTGGCCGCCTTCCCTCAACCGCTTGCGGGCCGCGCGGATGCGGATATCCGTGAGGAAGGAATGCGGCGTGATGTGGAATTCCTTGCGGAACGCGCGGATAAGGTGAGCGCGGCTGAGACCCGCGACGGTCGCAAGTTCCTCCAGCCCGACATCGCAAGCAAAATTCTCGGTGAGGTAGTCGCGGGCCTGGCGCACGGCGGTGCGCTCCGTCGTATCGGCCGGTACGATGATCGAACTGCCGTGACGGCGGAACATCGCGTCGAGCACCAGGAACATCGCCTGGCTGGTTTCGAGCGCGCCGGAGCCTTCTTCCAGCGTCCGGTGCGCCTGGTGGAAAGCGTCGGCGAGCGCCTGGTCGTGGAGGAGCTGGATGCCGAAGGCGGGCGTGCCCTGGAAGGGTTTGCCGGTGACGTCTTCGAGTATCTCGCGAAGCAGTGCGACATCCGGATAGATCATCCGGTAGCGATACCCGCCGCCCCGCGGCGCACCGTCATGTGTCTCGCCCGGATTGATCAGGTAGAGCCCGCCCGGCCCGGCGCTTTCACGGCTGCCCTTGATGGTGCAAACCTGCATGCCCTGCTCGATCGCACCTATACTGAACGTATCATGCGCATGCGGCGCGAATTCGTGGGTGAGAAACGTCGCGCGCAGGCATTCCATGCCGCCAAAGCGATCGTCCCGCCAAAAACGGGTCACCTCTGCCGGCATCAGCGGCATGTGGTCGGTGGCCTGTTCCTGCGAGATATTCTCCATGGAAAAAGTATAGCAGATCGGCGACCATCGCTCTTGAACAAAAGTGACGCCGGAAGCCAGAGGCACCTGAATGTCAGGCGATCTTGCGCGCCGCCACGCGGCCCATCGGATGCAGCGAATGCACCAGGAAGGGCGCGCCGGGCTCCTCCTCGATGAAGAGCGCCAGATTGGCGATCTCGACCGGCTTTTTCAGATAGGGTTCGAAATAATCGCGCAGCGCCAGGTCGAAACGCGGCATCTCGACCAGCGACAGCGGGCCGGTCAGGGTCATGTGGAAACGGAACTCGTCCATCACATAAGGGTGGCCCCAGCGATGCAGGTTGGCGAATTGCGGCGCCGAGAGATCGCCAGAATCGCTGCGCTCCAGCTCGGCTTCCGACAATGGCGTGCGGAAATTGTCGAACTCCTGGACCACGGAAGCAGCCAGGAACCGGACGGTATCGCAAGGAACGACCGGCGCCAGGCCGAAGAAGTTGCCGAGCCGCACGACTTCGAGCTTCGGCAGTTCGAAAGGGCTGTGGGTGCCGGCAAACCGCATCAGATGGCGCAGCAGCATCGGTTCGGTCACGTCGGGTGCCAAGCGGAACGGCGCCTTCAGCGTCGCGTGGAAACCGTAGCGGCGTGGCAGCGCGGTGTTGAAAGCAATGTCGTGAATGCCGATGCCACGGATTGCCGGCGGCTCCGTCGCTTCGCCTGAAAAGGCGTTGCGGCCGAGCCACTGGGCGGCAGCGACCGTCAGCGGATCATGCGCCGGAGGCGTGAAATGAATGGCATAGCGCATGCGTCACCTTCTGAACGTCCTTTTCAGCAACCCCGTGTTTTACGCATTGCTCAACAATCCCTGCCGTGGGGGTTAAGTGATTTGCATGACAGAATAACGACGCGGAGGACCGAAAACTCGCGTTTAACGCGAGGCGACGGCAAGATGACTGGTGAGCGTAAATGACGCCGGAAGCCGCATTTCCCGGCCATTCACGGCATTGAGCGCCGCATCCGCCAACCTATGCGCGATACCGAAACTCACCTTAAAACCACCTGTGAGCGCGATCACTCGGGCGTGATCGGGATGCGCGCCGACCATCGGATCGCGGCCGATCGCCTTCGGCCGCAATCCCGCCCAGCGCTCGACGACGGGGGCCTGCGCCAGGGCCGGCACGAGCGACCGGGCGCGCGCGATCAGCTCATCCAGCTGGGAATCGGTCGAGTACGGATCTTCGAACATATCCTCGCTGGTGCTGCCGACCGCCACGTGACCGCCCTCATGGGCGACCAGGTAAAGGCCGTTCAGGAAGATCACCGGCAGAGACGGATCGATATTGGCCTTGAGCAGCGCCGCCTGCCCCTTGACCGGCTGGCCGATCGGATGTTTCAGCCGCGGCGAGACGCCTTGAAGCAGAGAAAAGGACCGGTGGCCGGCCGAGACGATGCACTGGCCGAAGGCAACACTTTCGCCGCCACGGAATATAATCCTATTAGTAATTGGATCTATCGTTTCGGCCTCCAGGCCTTCGACGATTCGGACATTGCCGGCCCTACGCAGGAAGGCCGCGAGAGCCGATACGAGACCCCGCGGCGAAACCCGGGCGGCAAACGTGTCATGTACCAATCCGGCAGCTGCGAAGGAGGCATCCGGCCAGCCTTTTTGCGGCGGGCGGTCGAGCACATGCCAATGGAAACGACGGTCACCGCGCCGCCAGCAGGCTTCCGCATCGGCCGAATGGCCGAGCGCGATCTTGCGTAAGTGCGGCTTCGGCAACGGAATCAGTCGGCCGGAGCGGCGGTAGCCACAGGCCATGCCCGTCTCGGCTTCGAGCTCAGCGATTTCGTCTTCCAACGATAGGAGCGCGTCGAACTGGAACTGCTTCTTGTCGTCCCACTTATCGGGCATATACGGCATCAGGGCGCCCAAGAGCCCGCCGCTTGCCGCCTGCCCTAACGAGCCGGCATCGACAAGCAGGGTGCGGATGCCGAGTCGCTCGGCCTTGACCGCCGCCCAGAGGCCCATGATGCCGCCGCCCAGGATGACGAGATCGGCGGATGCGGGAAGGACATGAGATTGACCGCCGAAGCCGGCAGGATTATCCGCATCTCCCATGAGCGACCGTGACCCTAAAATTCGTGTGACCGAAAGCCAGACCCTGGACTGGCATGACGGCGATATGCCCTATTCGCAAAAGTTTGGCGATCACTTTTATTGCCGCACCGACGGCCGGCTGGAGTGTGGCCACACGTTTCTGGCCGGCAATGGCCTGCCGGAGCGCTGGGGCCTGCCGGAGCGCTGGAAAAGTCACCGGACTTTCCGGATCGGCGAACTCGGTTTCGGCACCGGCCTGAATTTCTGCGAGACCTGGCGGCAATGGAAGCTTTTTCGCCCCGCAGGCGCGAAGCTTCATTTCACCTCTTTCGAACTCTATCCGATGCAGCGCGACGAAATCGACCGGGCGCTCACCCGCTGGCCGGAGATCGCGGCGGAACGGCAGGCAGTGGTCAAAGCTTGGCCGGACGAGCCCGCCGGGAATGTCGTGATCGACGCTGACGCCCAGACACGCCTGACGGTCGTCTGCGGCCCGGCGCTCGAAAGCGTCTCCGTGGCCAGCGCGGATTTCGACGCCTGGTTCCTCGACGGCTTTGCGCCGTCGCGCAATCCGGACATGTGGTCGCCGGATATCATGCAGGCGCTCCATGACAAGACCTTACCTGGCGGCACGTTCGGCACTTATGCGGCAGCCGGCTTCGTACGGCGAAACCTGCAGGCGGCCGGTTTTACCGTCGAACGGCGGCCGGGATTTGCTGGCAAACGCGAGATGTTGTGCGGCATCAAACCGGCGCCCTGACCCAAGGTCGCCCCAAGACCGCCCAACATAAAACAGCCGGCCCTGAGACCGGCTGCCATCCATCACATTGCATGCCACCTACTGGCAGACGCGCAGGCTTTCCATGTGCCATCCGCCGTCATAGGCGTTGCGGACGCGGCGGTCCTCGAACCAGCAGCGCGGCCGCGGCGGCGGTGGCGGATCGATGTAACGCGGCCCGCTGTCACT
>NZ_JALBGW010000052.1:0-29631 GCF_023006485.1 Neorhizobium sp. BETTINA12A | reverse complement strand
GCCCTGCCCCGGCCTGCCACCAGCACCGCCGCCGCGCTGAAAATTCTGGCGCCGGTCATTGCCGCCGCGCTGAGCCGGCGCGAAGAAGCTGTTCAACCGGTCGCGGATGGCCTGTTGGTAATGCCGGCGCACATTTTCGTCGGCGATGACGGAAACGATCTGCTTCAGCCGCGCTTCGAGTTCGGCACGCTTTTCCGGCGTATCGAAACTTGCCGATGCCGCTTCGCGCTGCCAGATCATCTCCACCAGCGGCTTTGCTTCGTTGAGCACCTTGTCGAAGGGCGCGCGGCCTTCATGGCGAACGAGATCGTCCGGATCCTTGCCATCGGGAAGCAGGGCGAAACGCACCGATTTTCCCGGTTTCAGGAACGGTAGCGCCAGATCCGCGGCACGGCTTGCCGCCCTGAGACCAGCGCCGTCGCCGTCGAAGCAGAGCACCGGCTGGGAGGTCATCCGCCAGAGAAGCTCGAGCTGGTTTTCGGTAAGCGCCGTGCCGAGCGGCGCCACGGCATTTTCGACGCCCGCCTGGTGCAACGCGATCACGTCCATATAACCTTCGACGGCGATGATCGTGCCCTCGCCCTGTCCAGGTTTGCCGACACCCTGGGCTCGTCGTGCCCGTGAAAAATTGTAGAGCACCTGCCCCTTGTGGAAGAGCTCGGTCTCGTTGGAATTCAGATATTTCGCCGGCGCATCCGGCGCCATGGCACGGCCGCCAAACGCGATCACCTTTTCCCGCGACGACAGGATCGGGAACATCACCCGGTCGCGAAAGCGATCGTAGGAAACGGCGATCCCCTCCCCATGCACGACAAGGCCGCAAGCCTCGATCTGGTCCTTCGGCACGCCTTTGGCGGCCAGATGTTCTTTGAGCGCATTGCGGCTTTCCGGCGCATAGCCGAGGCGGAAGGTCTCGATGGTACGGCCGGTCAGCCCGCGATCGCGCAAATAGGCGCGCGCTTTCGCCCCGACGGCGCTCTGGAGCTGATCCTGGAAAAATTGCGTCGCCAGCTCCATGACGTCGAGCAGCGTCGTGCGTTCCTTCTCGCGCTTTTCGGCCTGGGGGTCCGGCTGCGGCATGGCGATGCCGGCCATGTCTGCGACAGTCTGCACCGCTTCGGGAAAACTCTGCCCTTCCAGATCGGTCAGGAACCGGAAATGGTCGCCTGTGACACCGCAGCCAAAGCAGTGATATCGGCCCTTGCGGTCCTCGCAATGGAAGCTCGGGCTCTTCTCGCCATGGAAGGGGCAGCAGGCCCAATAATCGCCGCGCGAGACGTTGGTTTTCTTGCGATCCCACGTCACCCGCCGGCCGATCACGCCCGATATCGGCACGCGGTCGCGAATCTCGTCGAGAAAACTGTTGGAAAAGCGCATCTTCACCTCTGCTTGGCGTCCATATAAGCACGGCTCGAAAGGAACGCCACCAACAAGAGAAACGCTGCCCGCTATTCACAGGCCAGCTGTCCAAAGGCTTGACTAACTTGCGCCTCTGTATATACATATTGCCTATACACATGGCGCATTACGTGCCTGAAGGCAACTGAAGTCTTTTAGGTATCGTTATGAATCGTGAGCAAGAACCGCTCTCCCTCTTCGAGTGGAATGAAGGCAAGCGGAGAACCAATCTTGAAAAGCATCAGATCGATTTCGAAGATGTGGTGTTCGCCCTCCAAGAGCCCCGTCTCGAACTTCGCTCGGATCGAAATGGAGAAGTCCGCACCCTTGCAATTTGTCCCGATACGGATCGCCTCATAGCAGTCGTTTATACCATGAGAGGCGAAAAATGCCGGATCATCTCAGCACGGGCGGCCAGACAGAATGAGCAAAGACTCTATTACGACCGTTACCCTCGATGAACTTCGCTTGAAGCGTGCCCAAGGCGAAAAAAGCCAGACCGACTGGGCGCGTATCGACGCCATGACCGATGAGGATATCGACCGCGCGATTGCGGACGATCCCGATTGGGCGGAGTTCAAGGATATCGACTGGTCCAAGGCCGTGCTCGTCGTGCCGAAGCCCAAAAAGTCAATCTCCCTTCGCGTGGATGAGGACGTCATCGATTTCTTTAAGTCCACCGGCAAAGGTTACCAGACCCGCATCAACGCGGTGCTCAGGCACTACATGCGCGAACAGAAGAGTCACAAGAAATGACGCTCCCATGCTTCGATATTCGGCAAATTTCAGGCCGGAAACAAGCAATCCGGATTATCTTTTTGTAATTTGCAAACGCAGATTGGCGCATCTAGCCTCACCTCAAAATCGAAAGCGTCGACGCCCCCAGCGAAAATGCCATCGAGCACGGCCTTTTCGACCGTGCAACTCCTTCGCTCTTCGGACGGGGCGTGTCGCAGTGTATCGCAGCGCCCCGGACCATCTCGCCGGCGGCAAGTCCGCAGTCGGCCGGCAAGATCCGGAAGAGCAAAAAGGCGGGAATCCGGTGACCGGATTCCCGCCTTTCGTTTACCGGCCTTTAAAAGGGCCGCCTACTTCAAAAGCTCTTTCACCACGCCGGAAGCCTTGGCGAAATCCATCTGGCCCGGATGCCTTTCCTTCAGCACAGCCATGACCTTGCCCATGTCGCGCAGGCCTTGGGCGCCCGAGTCGGCGATCGCCGCCTTGATCAATTCCTGCACCGTCTCGTCCGAGAGCTGCTCGGGCATGAAACCCTTGATGACGTCGATTTCCTCGCGCTCCTGCGTCGCAAGTTCGGCACGGCCGGCGTCTTCGTAGATCTTCGCCGATTCCTCGCGCTGCTTCACCATCTTCTGCAGGATCTGCAGGATATCGTCGTCGCTGACCGGGTCCTTGCCGAGACCGCGATTGGCGATATCGCGATCCTTGATCGCAGTCTGGATCAGCCGCACGGTCGAAAGCCGGCGGGTTTCCCTGGCCCTCATAGCGTCCTTGAGCGCATCCGAAAGCTTGTCGCGCAACATCATTTTTCTCCTTGGGAAAAGCCTGGGCGCAGGCATCGTGAATTGTGGCTTTTCCTTGGCATTCACACCGCTGTCATAGACGACGGGCCGGAGGCGATCAAATCAATTCGCCCAAATCCTTGAATCCGATGGCTTATAATTCCCATGGAATTCTTCGGCGCCGAGATTGACCACCTCGCCTGCTTTGTCTATTTTCCGGCACCTGCACGAGATTTAGAGGTTAGGGCTTGCGCCGGGATTCCGCGCGCCCGTCTCTCACGACCATAAATGGCCCTCGCAGCCTGTCTCTTCAAGGGACGGGACCGGTGAGGCAGAAGGATGGATATGACCGCGACCGCTCCCTGGACCACCAAGAAACCCACCGCATTGCTCGTTCTGGCCGATGGCACCGTGATCGGAGGAACCGGGATCGGCGCAACCGGCAAGGTGCCGGCCGAAGTGGTGTTCAACACCGCGCTGACCGGTTACCAGGAGATCCTGACCGACCCTTCCTATCTCGGCCAGATCGTCACCTTCACCTTCCCGCATATCGGCAATATCGGCACCAACGAAGAAGACGTCGAGGACCTGACGCCGGCAGCTCGCCGCGGCGCGGTCGGCACCATCTTCAAGGCCGACATCACCGAACCCTCCAACTACCGCGCCTCTAAGGATCTCGACGGCTGGCTGAAAGCCCGCGGCATCATCGGCCTTTCGGGCATCGACACCCGCGCGCTCACCGCCTGGATCCGCCAGAACGGCGCACCGAACGCCGTCATCGCCCATGACCCCAACGGCGTCTTCGATATCGAGGCTCTGAAGGCCGAAGCTCGCGCCTGGAGCGGGCTCGAAGGCCTCGACCTCGCAAAGGAAGCCACCTCCGGCCAGTCCTCGCAATGGAACCAGAAGCCCTGGGTCTGGAACGAAGGGTATGAAGACCTGAAGCCGGAAGACGCGAAATACCATATCGTCTGCGTCGACTACGGCGTAAAGCGCAACATCCTGCGCCTTTTCGCTGGCCTCGACTGCAAGGTGACGGTGGTGCCCGCCCAGACCTCTGCGGAAGACATCATGGCTCTGAAGCCGGATGGCATCTTCCTGTCGAACGGCCCGGGCGACCCGGCCGCGACCGGCGAATATGCCGTGCCGGTCATCAGGGACGTCATCAAGACGGATATCCCGACCTTCGGCATCTGCCTTGGCCACCAGATGCTCGGCCTGGCGCTCGGCGCCAAGACCGAAAAGATGCATCAGGGCCATCACGGCGCCAACCATCCGGTCAAGGACCACACCACCGGCAAGGTCGAGATCGTCTCGATGAATCACGGCTTCGCGGTCGATTCGAAGTCTCTGCCGCAAGGCGTTGAGGAGACTCACATTTCCCTCTTCGACGGCAGCAATTGCGGCCTGCGCGTCACTGGCAAGCAGGTGTTCTCGGTCCAGCATCATCCGGAAGCCTCGCCCGGCCCGCAGGACAGCCACTATCTCTTCCGTCGCTTCATCAACATGGTGCGCGAGAAGAAGGGCGAACCTGCCCTCGCCGAGCGCTGAATTCGGGCGCCCTTAAAAAATCCGCAGCCGCCTATTGACCTCAACATTGGTTGAGGTCCCATAAACGCCCCTGTTCAAGATCGAGCAGGGGTTTTTCATATGAGCGAAATACAGAATCGACGCATTTTTCGCGTCAACAGATTTGCGGTCCCGGTCGAAGGGCGCGAAGAATTCATGGCGTTGGTTCACAGGACGCATAAGGTTATCCGCGCCCAGCCGGGATTCGTCGACGATCTGATCCTGGAACAGGCTTCCAGCGCCGGACTATTCAACGTCATCACCATCCTCCAGTTCGAAGGCGAGCACGCTCTTCAGCCGGTCATTGCCGCAGTCGCAAAATCCGATGAGGAGGCAGGCATCGATAGGCAGGCGTTGAGCCGACGCCTCGGCGTAGAGACCAATGTCGGCTTCTACCACAGGGCGGTTTTACAAGAGCTCCAACCGGCCTGACCAACAAAGACGGTCCGCTGGCTCTTCAGCGGGTCGTTCTGGCCTGGCGTCTCACCAGCAGCCAGAAGCGGCCGCAAAGCAGAACCGCGGCCGCTGCGAGGCCGGTGACGAAGCCAAACCAGACGCCTTCGCCGCGAAACCCGAGCGGGAACGCGAAGACCCAGGCGCAGGCGAAACCGATCGGCCAATAGGCGATCAGCGCCAGCACCATTGGCACCCTGGTGTCCTTGAGGCCACGCAACAGGCTGGCCCCGACCACCTGTAGCCCGTCGACCAGCTGGAAAGCTCCGGCGATGACGATCAGCGGGACCGCCAATTTCAGCACGGTCGCGGCGTCCTCCTTGCGTGTATCCAGGAAGAGATTGCCGAAGAAGTGCGGGATCGTCGCATACAGCACGCTGCCGATTGTGGTGAACAGGACGCTGACCGCAAGCACGGCAAGCGCCGCCCGCTTGACGCCCAGAAGATCACCGCGGCCATTGGCCAGCCCGACGCGCACCGTCGCCACCTGCGACAGGCCGAGCGGGATCATGAAGGCGATCGCTGCGAGCTGCAGCGCGATGCCGTGGGCTGCGAGTTCCAGCTTGCCGATGATGCCCATCAGCAGGGAGGCAGCCGAAAACAGGCTGGTTTCCGCCAGAATGGTGAAGCTGATCGGCAGGCCGAGCACGACGATCTCGCGCACCATGCTCCAGTCCGGCCGCCAGAAGCGCACGAAGATCTCGTAGGCGCGCATCTTCGGCTGGCTTTCCACATAAAGGAGAGCGGCCACGAAACCGAACAGGTTGGCGGCGACGGAAGCGATTGCCGCCCCGTGCAGGCCCATTTCCGGTGCACCGAAATGACCGAAGATCAGCAGATAGGCAAGGCTGGCATTGATGAGGAACATCACGATCGTGACGTAAAGCACGATGCCGCCCTTCTCGAGCCCGGTGACGAAGCTTCGAAGCGCCATCAGCCCGAGCGCGGGGAAAATGCCCCATTGGGCGATGCGCAAATAGCTCTGTGCATTTGCCGCGACATCCGGCTGCTGCCCGAGTGCCAGAAGGATGGGTGCCGAGAACCACAGAATCGGCGCCGTCAGCACCCCGAACGCAAGCACGATCCACAGCCCCATGCGAACCGACCGACGCACCGAGCGGCTATCGCCATGCCCGAGCGCCTGCGCCACCATCGGCACCACGGCGCTGGTGAACCCGGTGCCGAAGATGAAGACCAGGAAGAACATCTGCGTGGCGAGCACCACGGAAGCGAGCTCGGTCGTGCCGAGCCAGCCGACCAGGATGACGTCGGTTGTATTGATCGCCATCTGCGCCAGCTGCGCCCCGACCAGCGGCACGCCGAGCGCAAGGGTCGCGCGCATATGTGCGGACCAGGAATTGTCCGTCACCGTCACAGCCATGGTGGTGGAAAGGCTCGACATGACACTCCTCCGCAGACGAAAAAAGCCGCTTCCAGAAACTGGCGAGCGGCGGATGACACAGCCTATAGAGGAGCATCATCCGTGCAGCAACACTTACAGGCGATCCAGCAGTATTTTTGGACGTTTCTTCAAGAAATCTGATGCGTGAGCTCGGTTTCGCGCCCAACCACCTGTGTTTTCCGTGAAATCCGGCTCAGGAACACCAAAATGGCACAAGCCATGAAAATCGCCGCCATCATGTATGGCGCACCCGCGAACTCCATTTTCGCATGCTCCCCCGTGAACGCGCTGAACAGCTGCGTGAAGATCGCCGGACCGACGATCGTCGTCAGGCTGGTGAGGCTCGTCATCGCGCCCTGCAGCTCCCCTTGGGCCGACGGCGGCACCTTGGCCGAAGCAATGCTGCGCAGCGCCGGATCGGCGACGTTCTCGATCGTCGTCACAAGGATGACGGCATAGACCATCCACCCCTGCCACGCGAAGGCATAACCGGTAAGGCCGAGGCAGCAGAAACAAAGCCCGAGCACCGCAGTCTTCCATTCGCCGAGCACAGGTACCAATTTCGGCAGGATGAAGCCCATGACAAACGCGGCGCAGATACCGAACAGACCGAGCGACAGGCCGATCTGCCCCTCGCTCCAGCCGTAACGGTAGGTGGACACAAAGGACCAGACGGACGGATAGACCGCGTGTGCCAACCAATAGAGGAACATCACCAGCATGATCCAGCCGATGCCCGGATAGTGGCGCATCTGGCGCAGCGCACCGAGCGGATTGGCGCGCTTCAACTCGAACTTGCGGCGGTTCGCCTTGTCGAGCGTCTCCGGCAGCAGGAACCAGGAGGCGACGAAATTGGCAAGCGACAAGAGCCCGGCGCCAAGGAACGGCACACGCGGCCCGAGTTCGCCGAGCAGCCCTCCGATCACCGGCCCGACAGTGAAACCGACGCCGAAGGCGATCCCGATCAGGCCAAAGTTCTTGGCGCGATTTTTCTCATTGCTGATATCGGCAATATAGGCCGAGCAGGTGGCAAAACTGCCGCCGGAAATGCCGGCCAGCACACGACCGACGAACAGCATCCAGAAACTGGTGGCGGCCGCGCAGATCAGGTTGTCGAGAGCGAAGGTGAGGACCGAGGCGAGCAGGATTGGCCGACGGCCGAAACGGTCGCTGAGATTGCCAAGCAGCGGCGCAAACAGAAACTGCATGCCGGAATAGATAAGCAGCAGCCAGCCGCCGTCGACGGCCGCCGCACTCATGTCGTCGCCGGTCAGCTCGCGCAGGAAGGTCGGCAGCACCGGCATGATGATTGCGATCCCGATGATATCCAGGAACAGGATCATGAAGACGAGGAAAAGGCCTCGGCGGACAAATTTCGGGTCGAGCATTAAATGTCTCTCTAGCAATGGTGTTTTCTTGAAAGACGATCAATTCGCCGGGCTGCCTACATAGCGGTAAAGGAAAACCGAAACAATACGTGAACATTTCAAAGTTTTTGATGAAAGGCACAACCGCAACGCATGGTCATGCAACCCGGCGCTCCTCTGCTTCCAGAACGTTAATTCCTCAGCCCGGCCATCCACCATTTATGCGCGACCTCCGTTGACAGATGCACGCGAAAGCCTAGTCTACCTCCTGTTGCTTCGACCGTGATCGATTGGGGATTGTCATGCGCGGATTGATGGTGATCGCATTTCTCCTGGCATCGTGTACCGCCGCGATGGCGGATATGAAGGTCTCCTTCGACTGGGGACCGACAAAAAAATGTTTCGATTCGAAATCGCCGCCGATCTCGCTGTCGGGCGTGCCGGCCGGCACCAAGGCGCTCGATATCCGCATGAAGGATATGAACGCGCCGGAGTATAACCACGGCGGCGGCAAGGTGGACTATTCCGGCCAGAAATCACTCGCCTACGGCGCCTTCAGCTATACCGGCCCCTGCCCTCCCTCCGGCCAGCACAAATACCGCTTCACGGTGAATGCTCTGGACGCCGGCGGCAAGACGCTCGCGACAGCCACCGCCGACAAGATGTTTCCCTAGTCTCGGAGCCCGGAGGATCTCGACAGCCCAAACCGGACCTCATAGAGATTGGAATTGAACTTCCCTCTCTCCGGCGGCCTCTCATGATCGAACTTCTCTGGCGCGGCATTCTCATCGGGCTCGGCGCCACCATCCTGATGGACCTCTGGGCGATCGTGCTGAACAGGGTCTTCAGCCAGCCCAAGGCCAACTGGGCGCCTGCCGGGCGCTGGTTCTGGCACCTGCAGCGCGGAAAGGTGTTTCACGACAGCATCGCGGCGGCCGAACCCTACGAACATGAACTGGCTCTCGGCTGGGCCGGCCATTATGCCATCGGCATTCTCTACGGCGTGCTCCTTGCCCTGATCATGGGACAAAATTGGTTCGCCGCGCCCACCTTCATTCCCGCCTGGATCTTCGGCATCGTCACCATCGGCGCCGGCTGGTTTCTGATGCAGCCCGGCCTTGGCCTCGGCTGGGCCGCCTCGAAGACGCCGAGGCCGAACAAGGTCCGCTTTCTCAATTTCGCCGCCCACACGGTTTTCGCGCTCGGGCTTTACGACACCGCACTGCTGATCCGCTAGTCTTCCAGATCCCGCTTCATCCGGTCGAGCATATCCACGGCATGCGCCGCAAAGGCGCCGATCCAGCGGTCGTGGATCGCCTTGATCGGCAGCGGGTTCAGATGGTTCCAGCGCTCCCGGCCCTCGCGCTTCACCAGCACCAGGTCGGCACCCTCCAGAACTTTCAGATGCTGCATGACGGTGCAGCGGTCGAGCTTCGGAAACCGGGCGCAGAGATCGCCCGTCGTCTGCGGCCGATCTTTCAACTCGTCCAGAATCTCCCTGCGAACCGGAGCCGCTAGAGCCTTGAAAATACGGTCATTCTTTTCACTGCTTGACATGTTATATTTTTATAACATAATGTGAGGAGAAACAAGGGAGAAAGATCATGGAACTGAAATTCAAGGTATCCGGCCGGATTTCAAAACCGGTCGAGGAAGTGTTCGAGGCCGTCGCCGATCCCAAAAAGCTTTCGGGTTATTTCACCACTGGCGGAGCTAAGGGGCGGCTGGAGACCGGCACGACGGTCACCTGGGATTTTCATGATTTCCCGGGTGCCTTTCCCGTTGAAGTCGTCGAAGTGGAGAAGAACAGCAAGATCGTGCTGCGCTGGGACGCGACGGAGGGCAATGCAGCCGAACAGGGACCGGAAAATGTGGTCCCCGCCAACTACAAGACGACTGTCACCATGACCTTCGAACCGCTGGAAGACAGCCGCACGCTAGTGACGATCGCCGAGGAAGGCTGGCGTGAAACGAAGGGCGGGCTCGAAGCCTCCTACGGCAACTGCCAGGGCTGGTCGCAGATGCTCTGCGCCTTGAAGGCCTATGTGGAATACGGCATCAACCTGCGCGAGGGGATGTATAAGTGATTTGGCTCTTGGGGTACCGTTCACCCCCCTCTGCCCTGCCGGGCATCTCCCCCTCAAGGGGGGAGATTGGCTGCGGCCAGCTCACCGCCCCACATTGAACTTCACATCCTTAACAGTGCTTATTTGGATGCGGGGATCGTGCCTCTTGTGATCTCCCCACTTGAGGGGGAGATGCCCGGCAGGGCAGAGGGGGGCGATCTGGCCCCGCCCTCTCCTACAGGTCTGGAAGCTAAACATTCCCCGAGAACGTATCGCAGGCCTTCATGTCGCCCGTATCGAACCCGCGCTTGAACCAGCGCGCGCGCTGCGCCGAAGTGCCGTGGTTGAAACTTTCCGGCACGACATAGCCCTGGCTGCGCTTCTGCAGCGTGTCGTCGCCGATCTGCTGGGCGGCGTTCAGCGCCTCTTCGAGGTCGCCGGTATCGAGAATGCCCTTCTGCTGGGTGAACTTGCCCCAGACGCCGGCAAAGCAGTCGGCCTGCAGCTCGACGCGCACCGACATGCGGTTGGCATCGGCCTCGCTCATCCGCTGGCGGGCCTGGTTGAATTTCGGCAGGATGCCGAGAAGGTTCTGCACGTGGTGGCCGACCTCATGGGCGATCACATAGGCCTCTGCAAAGTCGCCCGCAGCATCGAAACGCTGTTCCAGCTCCCTGAAGAAATTGGTGTCGAGATAAAGCTTGTGGTCGCCGGGGCAATAGAAGGGTCCTGTCGCGGAAGACGCAAATCCGCAAGCCGAGTTCACCTTGCCGGAAAACAACACCAATGTCGGCTCCTGATACTGCTGACCGTTGGCCTGGAAAATGCCGTTCCAGGTATCTTCCGTCTCCGCCAGCACGGTGCGCACGAACGCTGTCGTGTCGTCATTGGCCGGCGTGCGGTTGCCGGTCGTCTGCTGCTGTTCGAAACCCGAACCGTCCATGCCGAGCTCGCCTGACAGCAGCGAGAGCGGGTTGATGCCGGTAATCCAGCAGATGATCAGGATGACGATGATCCCGCCGATGCCGAGCCCTCCGCCACGGCGGCCACCGCCACCGATCGGGATGCGCAGGCCGCCGCGACCAAGCGGACTGCCGTCCATGGAAGCGCCGCGCTGGTCCTCGACATTGTCCGATTGCCGGCGCCCTCTCCATTCCATGTCGTGCTCTCCTGTTCGACCGAATCCTGGCCGATATAACGCTGGCGGCCGCAAAAGCGATCCGTCCCCGCATCACATAGCCGAAGATTCGTCTTCAGGCGACCCGCAGCGCCTTTTTGCCCGGCAGGAAAACCGTCAGTAATCCGAATACCGGCAGGAAGGCGCAGACATTGTAGACGAAGGTGATGCCGTAACGGTCGGCAAAGATGCCGAGCACCGCCGCGGCGATGCCGCCGATCCCGAAGGCGATCCCGAAAAAGATGCCGGCGATCATCCCCACCCGGCCCGGCACCAGTTCCTGCGCCATCACCACGATCGCCGGGAAGGACGATGCCATGATAAAACCGATGATCGCCGAAAGCGCGATCGTCACCGGCAGGTTGGCAAACGGCATAGCGAGCGTGAACGGCAGCACGCCGAGGATCGAGAACCAGATCACCACCTTGGAGCCGAACTTGTCGCCGACCAGCCCGCCGATGACCGTGCCGAGCGCGACGGCGCCGAGGAAGATGAACAGCATGATCTGCGACTGCTGCACCGTCACCTGGAAGCGCTCGATGACGAAGAATGTATAATAACTGCTGATCGACGCCATGTATGCGTTCTTGGAGAAGGTCAGGATGGTCAGCACGATGAGCGAGATGGTCACCGTCCGCTTTGAAAGGTTATGGGCCTTCAGCACCCGCTTGCGGCCCTGGTTGGCGAGCATATGCGCCTTGTACCAGCGCGCCACCCACGACAGGACGACAATGCCGAGCAGCGCGATTCCCGAGAACCAGGCAACGCTGCCCTGACCGTTCGGCACGATGATGAAGGCTGCGAGCAGCGGGCCGATCGACTGGCCGAAATTGCCGCCGACCTGGAAGACCGACTGCGCCATCCCGTAACGGCCGCCGGAAGCGAGCCGCGCCACACGCGAGGATTCCGGATGGAAGACGGCCGAGCCGATGCCGATCAGCGAGGCGGAGATCACCAGCACCCCATAGGAATGCGCGTTCGCCAGCATGAACAGGCCGATGAAGGTCGAACCCATGCCGACCGGCAGCGAATAGGGGAACGGCTTCTTGTCGGTGATGATGCCGATCACCGGCTGTAGCAGCGAGGCCGTGCACTGGAAGGCGAGCGTCAATATGCCGATCTGCCAGAAATCGAGCGCATAATCCGTCTTCAGCATCGGATAGATCGCTGAGATCATCGACTGCATGATGTCGTTGATCATATGGCAGAAGCTGACCGCCAGAATGATCGGCAGGATCGTCACTTCGGCGGCAGTTGCGGAAATGGGTTTGGATGTTGCATCGGCCATTGAATTTCCTCCGCGCAAGCGGTCGTCATCGCGGATGGCCGTTGCTGCAAGTGTCTTGGTTGCAGCTCTAATCCCGCAAGCCGGGCCTGTCCATGACAGGAAGGCGCCGAACGGTACGCTTCGAGGAAATTCTTGATACAAGCTCCTAAATTCGCCGCGACGCCAGCCTCTGCTGAAGAAGAAGCATCCCGGCGATCGCGATGAGCGTCAGAAGCAAAATCCAGCTCGGTCCGCCGGAAAACACCACGGTGTTCATGATCCGGCCCGGGATCAGCGTGAACAGGCCGGCGATGACGATGCCGCCGAAATACATGCCGATAACGGCCGCCTTGTGCGCCCTTATATTATGAGCGCGCGCCGCGCTGATCGACCGCCACGCCCCGACCAGCACGAAGACCGACAGGAGATGGATGGGGCTGAAACCGTAGACGAGATTGATCTCGTGGATAAAGAAGCTGGAGAGCGAGGTGACGACCATCAGCGCCATCCAGATCTTGCCGAGCAGACGGTGGACCGGCGTGCCCTTGCGATTGAGAAGGATATAGGCGCCGAGCACCGATGCCGGCAGAACGGCCGCGACATGGACCTGCACGGCAAGCGGGGCGTCAAGAAGCGGTTGAAGGTTCATGGGAGGTCCCTGTCGAAATCAGCGAGAACGGGAGGCGATTGAATTGATCGCCTGTTTCCGCCATGACTGGCTTGCCCTCAATCGGAATGGCGCAAACGACGGACAAACTTCGTGAATCACCCGTTTTTGAGCTCCACGCTTCGTGAATTGCAGATCTTCACCCGCTCCTGGCGCTTCTGGACGACCTTTACGCTCGTCATCCTGATCTTCGTCGTCACCGGCCCCTACGGCACGCTGGAGCGGATGACGTTCGGCGTCCGGTTCGGTTACTGGCTGATCGTCCATGCCGTTACCTGGACGATCGCCATCTGTCTGTCGATCATGGCGGAAATCCTGTTGCGCGACCGCGTCAACCATACGCTCGCCCGCATGATGATCGGTTCGCTGATTGCAGCCCTGCCGATCGGCTTTGCACTCGGCGCCATCGATTTCGCGTTCGTCGGCCACTGGACCGAGATGGGCGATGGTTTTCACCGGGCGCTGTTCGCGCTGCCGCTCTGCGCCCTCTTCTGTCTTCTGACCTATACGGCGATGCACCGGCAGATCGCCGAGGCTTCCGCCCCGCCCGCGCTTGTCCCGGCGCCGGCGGTCTCCTCCGCATCGGAACCCGAAATCCTCGCTCGTTTGAAACCCCAGAACCGCGGCGCGCTCCTGCGGCTTTCCGTCGAAGACCACTATACCGACGTGGTCACCAGCCGCGGCCACGAACTGATCCTCCTGCGTTTTGCCGACGCTCTGAAGGAACTTGGGCTCGCACCCGGCCTGCAGGTGCACCGCTCACACTGGGTGGCGGATGCCCATGTCGAAACACTGAGACGCGACGGCGGCAAGCTCGTGCTGATCATGAAGGACGGCACGGAAATCCCCGTGAGCCGCACTTATATGGACGCCGTGCGGTCGCGGTTCGGCTAGATTACCACCCCTTGGCTATGACGCTGCGGCTGCGTCCGAACGCCGGATGAACACGAAAGGCGCTCGCCAGAACACCGATGCGAAGAAATAGGCCAGCGTCACGATCATGAACGAGACATATCCGTCGATGGCATAGTGCCAGCCGAGATAGACGGAGCTCAGTTGGACAAAGCCTACATAGGTAAAGCCTAGGATGCCGAGGCTGCGGGAACGTTCGGCCATAAAGTAGGCATTGAGGGTGATCAGGCCGACATGGACACTCGGAAAGGCGGAAATACCGCTTGCCAAACCAGGGGTGCCCTGTTCGTAGAGGCTCCAGAGATAGGACTGGTAATGCGCCGCGGAATTCGCCCACTGGCTCGAAGCAAGAAACGCCGTCAGCGCAGCAAACCGGGCGTGGTCGCCGGTCACGGCACCGTAAAAGGCCGGACCAGCCGACAGGAACATACCCGCAAGCACATTGCCGCAGATGACCCAGACAAACAGAAAAAGCAGCATGTAACGTTGGCGAATACCATCGGCGGCTGGTGACGTCAGGACGAAGAAGAGCGCGCCGAAGCAGATGATGAACCACGCCACGCTGTAATTGAATTCGACGATGGCAAGAACCACGTCGTAACCGGCCACCGCATGCAGCAGCCGCCATGGATCCAAGCCGAAATATATCCAGGCGTCGATATCCGCCTGTATCTTGTCGTAACGGAAACCACCTTCCAGCGTCGGCAAGGCGTTTTTGATCGAGGTGAACGTGCCCTGGAAAACCATCAGGCCCATCATCAACAGCACGCCGGAGACCAGAGAGGCGACACGCCGGGCGGAAAAAACGCGGCGATAGGCAAGCAGCCGCCGCCTGTCGAAACGCAGTATCAGCATGGACAGATCGATGATGACCGCCATCAGCGGCAGAAAAACAGCAAACACTGCTGGCCATTGATCGAAGTAAAATTGATAGGAAATCATCTCCGTCGTGCTGGTAAGGCCGAGGAATATCAGGCCTCCGAGCGAATAGAAGCCGATAAGTGCGTAAAGCAGCGCATCCTTGCGCAGGCGAACCCGGCATTCGCGGGCGACACATATCAAAAATCGCACCGCCTGCTCTGTGCATGCCACGCGCTGCTGCATCTGTTCACGTCTCGATAGGAGGCCCCCGATTTCTTGACACTATGCAAATCTGATTAAGGTTTCGCTATCTGAACACCTCAAGACCGGACCTCGATTTCTGTCGATTTGGCGATTTATGGGGTTCCGTTCGCTAGAACATTTGCCTATAAGCCGCGTCTAGCCTGAAAAGACATGCTCGCGCGACCCGACCGGTGGTATTCCACGCCGTGCCGGTTTTCTGCGCAGGCAAAAAGCGGAAAGATGCCCCATGCCAAAGCGCCAAGATTTGAAATCGATCCTCATTATCGGCGCGGGTCCGATCGTCATCGGCCAGGCATGCGAGTTCGACTATTCCGGCACCCAGGCCTGCAAGGCGCTGAAGGAGGAAGGTTACCGGGTCATTCTGGTCAATTCCAATCCGGCGACGATCATGACCGATCCGGGCCTTGCCGACGCGACCTATGTCGAACCGATCACCCCGGAAGTTGTCGCCAAGATCATTGCCAAGGAACGCCCGGACGCGCTGCTGCCAACCATGGGCGGCCAGACCGCGCTGAATACCGCGCTCTCCCTGAAGCGGATGGGCGTGCTCGACCGCTACAATGTCGAGATGATCGGCGCCAAGCCAGCCGCCATCGACATGGCCGAGGACCGCGCCCTGTTCCGCGAGGCGATGTCGCGCATCGGGCTCGAAACCCCGAAGTCGATGCTGGCCAATGCCACCGACATCAAGGATGCCGACCGCAAGACCCATGAGATCGAGCGCAATCGGGTCAAGGAAAGCCTGACGGGTGCCGAACTCGACACGGCACTCGACGAGCTCGAAAACCAGTGGAACCTCGGCGAGACCGACCGCAAGCAGCGTTATATCAGCCACGCCATGGCGATCGCCGCCCAGGCGATCGACGTGGTCGGCTTGCCCGCCATCATCCGTCCCTCCTTCACCATGGGCGGCACCGGCGGCGGCATCGCCTATAACCGCTCGGAATTTTTCGAGATCGTCGGCGGCGGCCTCGACGCTTCGCCGACCACCGAAGTGCTGATCGAAGAGTCGGTGCTCGGCTGGAAGGAATACGAGATGGAGGTGATCCGCGACAAGGCGGACAACTGCATCATCATCTGCTCGATCGAGAACATCGACCCGATGGGCGTCCACACGGGCGATTCGATCACCGTCGCGCCGGCGCTGACGCTGACCGACAAGGAATACCAGATGATGCGCAACGCCTCGATCGCGGTTCTGCGAGAGATCGGCGTCGAGACCGGCGGCTCGAACGTGCAGTTCGCCGTCAACCCGAAGGACGGCCGCCTCGTCGTCATCGAAATGAACCCGCGCGTCTCGCGCTCGTCCGCTCTGGCTTCGAAGGCCACCGGCTTTCCGATCGCCAAGGTCGCCGCCAAGCTCGCGATCGGCTACACGCTCGACGAACTCGACAACGACATCACCGGCGGCGCCACCCCTGCCTCGTTCGAACCGTCGATCGACTACGTCGTCACCAAGATCCCTCGTTTTGCCTTCGAAAAGTTCCCGGGCGCCTCGCCGGTCCTGACCACCGCGATGAAGTCGGTCGGCGAAGTCATGGCGATCGGCCGCACATTCGCCGAATCGCTGCAGAAGGCGCTGCGCGGCCTGGAAACCGGCCTGACCGGCCTCGACGAGATCGAAATCCCCGGCTTCGAGGACGGTGAGAACTCCAGGAACGCCATCCGCGCCGCAATCGGTACGCCGACCCCGGACCGGCTGCGTATGGTTGCCCAGGCGCTGCGCCTCGGCCTCACCGAAGGCGAAGTCCATGAGGCCTGCAAGATCGATCCGTGGTTCATCGCCCAGCTCAAGGGCATTACCGACATGGAAGCCCGCGTCCGCGAACACGGCTTGCCGGAGGATGCCGAGAACCTGCGCATGCTGAAGGCGATGGGCTTCTCCGATGCTCGCCTCGCAAGCCTTACCAAAAAGCGGCCGAAGGAAGTGGCGGAACTGCGCAACAGCCTGAATGTCCGCCCCGTCTTCAAGCGCATCGACACCTGCGCCGCCGAATTCGCCTCGCCGACCGCCTACATGTACTCGACCTACGAGACGCCTTTCGTCGGCGAGCTGCGCTCGGAAGCAGAAGTGTCGACTGCCAAGAAGGTCGTCATCCTCGGCGGTGGTCCGAACCGCATCGGCCAGGGCATCGAGTTCGATTATTGCTGCTGCCACGCCGCCTTCGCGCTGAAGGATGCCGGTTACGAAGCGATCATGATCAACTGCAACCCGGAAACCGTGTCGACCGACTACGACACGTCCGACCGCCTCTATTTCGAGCCGCTGACGGCCGAAGACGTGATCGAAATCCTGCGCGCCGAGCAGGAAAAGGGCGAAGTGGTCGGCGTCATCGTCCAGTTCGGCGGACAGACGCCGCTGAAGCTCGCCGAGGCGCTTGAAAAGAACGGCATCCCGATCCTAGGCACCGCGCCCGACATGATCGACCTTGCCGAAGACCGCGACCGTTTCCAGAAGCTTCTGATGAAGCTCGATTTGAACCAGCCGAACAACGGCATCGCCTATTCCGTCGAACAGGCCCGCCTGGTCGCCTCTGAAATCGGCTTCCCGCTGGTCGTTCGCCCGTCCTACGTTCTCGGCGGCCGCGCCATGCAGATCATCCATTCGGAATCGATGCTGCAGACCTACCTGCTCGACACCGTGCCGGGCCTGGTACCGGAAGACATCAAGCAGCGTTATCCGAACGACAAGACCGGCCAGATCAACACCCTGCTCGGCAAGAACCCGCTTCTGTTCGACAGCTATCTGAGCAACGCCATCGAAGTCGACGTCGATTGTGTCTGCGACGGCACCGACGTTTATGTCGCCGGCATCATGGAGCATATCGAGGAAGCCGGCATCCATTCGGGTGATAGCGCCTGCTCGCTGCCGCCGCGCACGCTTTCCAACGAGATGATCGACGAGCTGGAACGCCAGGCGAAGGCCATGGCCAAGGCGCTGCATGTCGTCGGCCTGATGAACGTCCAGTTCGCCATCAAGGATGGCACGGTCTACGTTCTCGAAGTCAACCCGCGCGCCTCGCGCACCGTGCCCTTCGTCGCCAAGACCATCGGCGCGCCGATCGCCAAGATTGCTGCCCGCGTCATGGCCGGCGAAAAGCTCGACGCGACCTTCGCGGCCTATGGCACCAAGCCTGATCCGCGCGCGCTGAAGCACATCGCCGTCAAGGAAGCCGTCTTCCCGTTCGCCCGCTTCCCCGGCGTCGATACGCTGCTTGGCCCGGAAATGCGCTCGACCGGCGAAGTCATCGGCCTCGACACGGATTTCGCGCTGGCCTTCGCCAAGTCGCAGCTCGGCGCCAGCGTCGAACTGCCGCGCGACGGCACGGTCTTCGTCTCCGTGCGCGACGAGGACAAGGCCCGCGTGCTCCCGGCGATCCGCATCCTGACCGACATCGGCTTCAAGGTGCTGGCAACCGGCGGCACCGCCCGCTTCCTTGCCGAACAGGGCATTGCCTCCACCCGCATCAACAAGGTGCTCGAAGGCCGTCCCCATATCGAGGACGCGATCCGCAACCGCCAGGTCCAGCTTGTCATCAACACCACGGACGGCAACAAGGCGATCTCGGATTCCAAATCGCTGCGCCGCGCGACGCTGATGCAGAAGGTGCCTTACTACACCACCATGGCCGGCGCCGAAGCCGCGGCACTCGCGATCAAGGCGCTGAAAGCCGGCAATCTGGAAGTCCGGCCGCTGCAGAGCTATTTCTGAGCCATATCAGGCGATGCGAGCGGACGCCGTCTTCGCATCGTCCTTGATATGCCAGTCGCCCTGGAACTTTGGCCGTGTTCCCTCTTGAAGGGTCAAGCGGCCATTTTTCATTTTCCGGGTTGGAATGGCCTGGCGGTCAATTGCACCTTCTAGTGTCATGGAGAGGTCTCGGGCAAACAGCCGATTGCCAATATGCCAGGAATGCGTCCAGGAGCCGAGACTCGGCTGCGACTTCGGATCGACACCCTCGAAATAATCACCACAATCGACGTCCACCGCTTTCGAATTGACGACGGCCGGCAAGCCAACACGCCCCGCGCGCGGAGCAACGCCGAGCCTCTTCGCATTGGAGACAGCGAGCACTGAATCAAACGGATTGGAATAATTAGTAAAGCGCATGATCCGCCTAAACATGGGCTGGCTCCAATCGCTTGACAGAGCAAGACTATCGCTGGAGACGTCACCCGCGATAAAAGCTACCTGACCCATGCGCCAATCGCTCTTGAAGAGCTCACCTTTCTTCTCGGCCTGCGCAAAAGCCTCAAGGGTGACATAGCACCCTGCGGAATGGGCTATCAGGTGCACGTTAGTCTGACAGCCGGCCTTCTGTGCCTGGCTGAGCAAAAGGATGCCCTTGGTGACAAGCTCGGCAGCGACGGCCGCACCATCCCATCGGTCCTCAAGATAGTTCAGTGTCTGATTGTCGCTAGGCCAGTCGAACGCGACGATTTCACCGTGCCAACCTTCAGCCTTCATATCTTCCTTTAGCTGCCTGACGCGCTCGATCACATTGGGAATGGCGTTGTTATAGCCATGAATGAATATGAGCACGTCGCCACTCGGGCCAATCGAATTTGGATTCTCGTCTCCATCCGCAAGCCCCTGTACTTCGGAGACCCAATCCTTGCTGCTGGAAATGACATGACTGGCATCGTAATGATTGACGCCGCTCGGAACCTTGAGAAACCTTATCGGCCCTGGCTCTTCGGTGAAGTTGGTGCCCTCACGCTTTCTCGCAGAAATTATATATGTGCTGGTCATTGTCGCCCCCGGAACCGCCCCTCACATCGCAGTTAAGTTAGAACAACATCCACAAAAGACACAACCTTTAATTTAATATTTCCAAAAACACCCGCACTGGTCCAAGCCTCGATTGCACAGAATTCCCGCCTGCATCAGTCTCTCCGTTCACGCCGCCAAGCGCTTGATCCGGCTCATGTCCTGCCTGAATCGGGCAAGCTCCTCCGCCTTCCTGCCCTCGTCGGGAATGTGCAGCAGATAGGACGGATGCACCGTAACGAAGATCCGAACCATCTCCTCCATCGTGTGGTCGGAAGAGCGGACGATGCCAGAGGAAAGGAAAAGACCTTCGTTCTTTCAGCGACTTCTTCATTGGAACGTTCGCCAAATGTTCCTTTTTCGCCCGTCAAGTCATTGACAAATGGTGCCGCTTGTACCCACATGCCGAGGTAGGGGCACACGGACAAGGTTTCGAAATTCCTAGCGCTCGCTGTCGAAATCCTGTTATAGTGACCTACATTCTGATTTTACGATGGTTCCGAAGTTTCGCTCCGGAACCTGTTTCTTTTTGTGTCCGCGGCATCCGCGGGCATACGCCTGAAGGACAAGGAAATGGTTGAAAAGGTACCGATGACGCAGAGTGGCTTTTCCAAGCTGCAGGAGGAGCTGCGCTGGCGTCAGCAGGAGGAGCGCCCCCGTATCATCGAGGCAATCGCGGAAGCGCGCGCCCATGGCGACCTTTCGGAAAATGCAGAATACCATGCCGCCAAGGAGGCCCAGAGCCATAACGAAGGCCGCGTCACCGAGCTTGAAGACCTGACCGCGCGTGCGGAAGTCATCGACCTGTCGAAAATGTCCGGTTCGAAGATCAAGTTCGGCGCCACCGTCAAGCTGGTCGACGAGGACACCGACGAGGAAAAGATCTACCAGATCGTCGGCGACCAGGAAGCCGACGTGAAGGCCGGCCGCATCTCCATCTCTTCGCCGATTGCGCGCGCGCTGATCGGCAAGGAAAAGGGTGATTCCATCGAAGTGGTCGCTCCCGGCGGCTCCAAGGCCTACGCCATCCTCGCCATTTCCTGGGGCTGATACGCCCGTGGGCAAAAACGGCGATCCCGCCATCATCGATATCCGTGACGTCGAAGTCATCGCGCCGAATTTCAAGCGGCGCCTCTCCGGCGTCACGTCGACAATCATCCAGCTCGTCCCCGTCCAGAGATCGCTTGGCCAGAAGGTCGCAGCGCTTGGCCCCGGCCTGCCCGCTGATCTGCCGCATATCCGCTACCGCGACCTCTTCCGCCTCTGGTCGCCGCCGCGCGGCAGGCGGTGCCGGATCTGGCATGCACGCCGTAATATCGAGATGCTGCCGGCAATTTTCATGCGCGACGTGTTGCGCATGCCGATGAAGATCGTCTTCACCTCAGCCTCGCAGCGCCGCCATACCGGCTGGACGAAATGGCTGGTCTCGAAAATGGACGGCGTGATCGCCACCAGCGGCAAGACGGCCGATTATCTGACGGTCAGGAACACCGTCGTGCTGCACGGCATCGACACCAACCGCTTCTCACCACCATCGGACAAGGCCGAGGCCAAGCGCGCCCGCGGTCTCGATCCCGCACAGAAGATTGTCGGCTGTTTCGGCCGCGTGCGCCGCCAGAAGGGCACCGATCTTTTCGTCGATTCGATGATCAAGGTGCTTGCCGAGCGCAAGGACTGGTCGGCGATCGTCGCCGGCCGCGCCACCGGCCCGCATGCGGATTTCGAGGATGGGCTGAAAAAGAAGGTCGCCGCCGCCGGCCTTGCCGACCGCATCCTGTTTGTCGGCGAGCATACCGATATCAACGAATGGTATCGCGCCCTCGACCTCTTCATCGCGCCGCAGCGCTGGGAAGGTTTCGGGCTGACGCCACTGGAAGCCATGGCGACCGCGGTGCCGGTGATCGCCACCGATGTCGGCGCCTTCCCGGAACTGCTGGTGATCGGCGAGGAAGAAACCGGCCTGATCATCGCCCGCGACAGCATCGATGCGATGGCCGAAGCGGCCGCCGCCCTCATGGACGACGAGCACCGCCGCAAGGCTGCCTCGATCCGCTCCCGCGCCCACGCGCTTGAAAATTTCAGCATCGAGGGCGAAGCAAAGCTGCTCGGCAATATCTACCGGATCACGGCTTCCGCTTGAAAAGCTCGATATAGGCGTTCGCCACAGCCTCTTCCGAAAACTGCCCGACCAGCGTCGCCCTGCCCTGTTCGCCAAGGCTCGCAGCCAGCTGCGGATCGGCGATCACCTGGTTGATGGCGCGCGAATACCCGGCAACGTCATCGATATCGACGAGCAGGCCGTTTTCGCCGTCGCGCACGAACCAGGAAGGCCCTTCCGAGCGCGACGAAATCACCGGCTTGCTCTGCGCCCATGCCTCGAAAATGACGTTGCCGAGCGGCTCATGGCTGGATGGCATGATGAAGATGTCGGCGGCAGCAAGATACGGCCGCGTATCCTTGTGCCAGCCGAGGAACCGCACCCGGTTCTCCATCTTGTGCTCGCGCATGACAGCTTCCAGCGCTTCCCGCTCCTCGCCGTCGCCGGCGATCCACAGATAGGCGTCCGGCACCGCCGTCATCGCCTCGATCAGCAGGTGGAAACGCTTGCGCTTGACGAAACGGCCCATCGTCATGATCAGCGGCACGCCGTCCGGCGTATCGGCAACCGATCTCGCGACCGGCGCCACGACCGACGTGTCGGTGAAGTTCGAGATCACCTCGACACCGCGGGTCCAGCCGAGATTGTTGCGCACATGGTCGGCAATGCCCGGCGTATTGCAGACGAGAATGTCGGAGTTCTTGAAATAGCCGAGATGGGTGGGGTAGTCGCCGAGACGGGAGAGCTTGATACCGCCCTTATAATCCGGCATCAGGCGAGCACCGCGGGTGGACCAGGAAATGATTGCGTCGGCCTTGTCCCGCTTTGCCATGGAGAGCACCTTCATCGGCAGCAGGATGCGGTCGATGGAGAGGTTGCGGAAATTGCTTTCGATGACGCGGGCGTGGGCCTCGACATCCGGCTTCCAGCGGCGGTTCCAGCGCATTACGGCTGTCTGCTCTACGCCACGCCGCGCAAGCGCGCCGACCAGATGCACGAAGAACTTCTCCGCCCCGCCGTCCTTGCCGAAAATATACTGGTGAACCCGCATCGATGTCGCCTCGCCTGTCCGTTTTCCGCCGCTTTGTACCGGAAACCAGCATCTATAGGCAGCGCCGCCTATATGTTACGGTTGAAAAACCTGCGCAAGGGGTAGGCGAATGGTTGTCCCTGAAATGTTGGGCCTGCTGCGTATGCGCTGCCGAAGGACTTCAGCCCGCAAGTCGACGATGTTATCAGGCATAAACGCGCCGCTGTTCCAAAAACGAGACGGCCGCGATATAGCAACGTCTGAACAGTTTCGACCACATCGTTACATCATCACAAGTCTACCGGCGACGGAAGCGGAAGTGGCGGACCCAAAAGCCGCTGCGCCTCCTTGGCGGAAAAGGGAAAAATGCAATCGCTTGAGACCTATGTCATCAATCTGGATGGCAGCAATGACCGCCTGCAGACCATCAGCGACCGTCTTTCAACCTTCGGCATCGCCTTCGAGCGGATCTCCGCCGTCGACGGCCGCAAGTTCGATCTGGCGACGATCCCGGATTATGACGCGGAACGCGCTGAGAGCTATATGGGCCGCACCCTCGTCGGCGGCGAGATCGGCTGCTACCGCAGCCACCTGAAGGTTGCCGAACATTTCCTGAAATCGGACGCCCGTTATGCGCTGGTGCTGGAAGACGATGCGCTGCCGCTGTGCAACCCAGTCGAACTGCTCGAAGCGGCCCTGCCGGATCTTGAAAAGGTCGATCCCGACTGGCGGCTGATCAATATTGGCAACAACAAGCTGAAGATCGCCACACCGCTCGCCCGTTACGGCATCGGCGGACACGACTGCGAACTGGTGGCCGCCCATTACTTCCCGATGACGACGAGCGCGATCGTCTGGTCGCGCGAAGGCGCCCGGCTCTTCATCGAAGAGCATAAAAAGATGTTCGCCCCAGTTGACAATTATTTCCGCCACTGGCTGACCCGCACCGGCCACGGTTATTCCTTCTGGCCCTCGCCCGTCACCACGACGGATGCCGCAAGCGAAATCCTGGCAAGCTCAGGGCGCGCCAGGAAAACCAACAAGCGAAAATGGTTCTACGCGTTCGCCAAACAGCGGCGCTTGATGGAAGACAAGCTGATTGCCTTCATCCACAAGAAGCGGTTTCGGCCAGCCGGGGGCGAGTGACGAAGCGATTCGCCGTGCCGGTGCGCCTCAGATTTCGACCAGGCCCAGATGCTTCACCTGCCGAATGGTCAGCATGGTGCGCACCGTGTCGACATGCTGGTCGGCGGTCAGTACCTCGATGACGAAGTCCTGGAAGACGGTGAGGTTCTGGGCCGCGCAGCGCAGCAGAAAATCGCTGTCGCCATTGACCATCCAGGCCTCGCGCACCATCGGCCATTGCTGCACCTTCGCGGCGAAGGCCTTCAAGTCCGCGTCCGACTGCCGTTTCAGCCCGACCATGCAGAAGGCAACGAGATCCACGCCCAGTTTCGGTGCGTTGAGAAGCGCGTGATAGCCTTCGATGATACCCGCTTCCTCGAGCTTGCGCACGCGGCGCAGGCAGGGCGGCGCGGAAATGCCGACGCGCTCGGCGAGCTCGACATTGGTCATACGCCCGTCGCGTTGCAATTCCCGCAGGATTTTTATGTCGATGGCATCAAGATCGGCGCGAAGCACAGAAGTCCCCTTCGTTCTGCAGTGCTTTTATCGCAAGACGAATTTTACGCAAGAATATGTCTCGAGGCGCCTGGCATTCGTGTTCCATGCCAACTGATCTGTTGTTAGTGCAAGGCTGCCCTTGCATTGCTGCATGGATCGATCTTACATGGCGCTTCTACAGCGGCAGACCGGACATCGACCACCTATATGAGGGGCAAAGAAACGTCGACCGGTCTTTGAAAGGAAATAATCCATGTCCTCCCGTCATACCGAGGTCCTGATCATCGGCTCCGGCCCGGCTGGCTATACGGCCGCCATCTATGCAGCGCGCGCCATGCTGAAACCGGTTCTGATCGCCGGCATGGAACAGGGCGGCCAGCTGATGATCACCACGGATGTCGAAAACTATCCCGGTTTCGGCGATCCGATCCAAGGTCCCTGGCTGATGGAGCAGATGCTGAAGCAGGCGACCCATGTGGGCGCCGAGATCGTCAACGACCTCGTCACCGAAGTCGAGCTAAACCATCGCCCATTCACGGTGCGCACCGATTCCGGCCAGGTCTGGACCGCCGAGACGATCATCATCTCGACCGGCGCCAAGGCAAAATGGCTCGGCATTGAAACCGAACAGCAGTTCCAGGGTTTCGGCGTCTCCGCTTGCGCCACCTGCGACGGCTTCTTCTATCGCAACAAGGATGTGATCGTGGTCGGCGGCGGCAATTCCGCCGTCGAGGAAGCGCTTTACCTGTCGAATATCGCCAAGTCGGTGACCGTGGTGCATCGCCGCGACAGTTTCCGTTCGGAAAAGATTCTGACCGAACGCCTGTCCCAGCGGGCCAATGTCAACGTGCTGTGGAACACCGAAATCGCCGAAATCACCGGCAAGCCAGCCAAGGCGCCGATGCCGCCCTCCGTCGAGGGCGTCAAGCTGCGCAATACCCAGACGGGTGCCGTCACGGACTTCCCGATCCACGGCGTCTTCGTGGCGATCGGCCATGCGCCGGCGACCGAACTCTTCAAGGGCAAATTGAAGATGAAGCCGAACGGCTATCTCTGGACGGCTCCCGATTCGACCGCCACCGACGTGCCCGGCGTATTTGCCGCCGGCGACGTGACGGACGACACTTTCCGCCAGGCGATCACCGCCGCCGGCATGGGCTGCATGGCAGCGCTCGAGGCCGAACGCTACCTCTCCGGCATCCAGCCGGTCGCCATAGCCGCGGAGTGACGTTGAACGATGGGTGTGCCGCTCGACTGGGATAAACTGCGCATTTTCCACGCGGCGGCGGAGGCAGGGTCCTTCACCCATGCGGCCGACAAGCTGCATCTTTCCCAGTCGGCGATCAGCCGTCAGGTCAGTGCGCTGGAACAGGATGTCGGCGTAAAGCTCTTCCACCGCCATGCGCGCGGCCTGATTCTCACCGAGCAGGGCGAACTGCTCTACCGCACCGCCCACGACGTGCTGCTGAAGCTCGAAACCGTGAAGATGCAGCTCACCGAGACGACGGAAAAGCCGTCCGGCAAGCTGCGCGTGACAACGACCGTCGGTCTCGGCCAGGGCTGGCTCACCGACAAGGTGCAGGAATTCCTGCAGCTCTATCCGGAAATGTCGATCCAGTTGATCCTCGACAACGAGGAGGTGGACGTCAACATGCGCCATGCGGATTGCGCCATCCGGCTTCGCCAGCCGGTGCAGTCCGACCTGATCCAGCGAAAGCTCTTCACCGTGCATATGCACGTCTATGCAGCCCCTTCCTACATCAACCGTTACGGCGAGCCGCAATCGGTCGAGGATCTCGACCACCATCGGATCATCACCTTCGGAGAACCGGCGCCGAACTACCTGCTCGACGTCAACTGGCTGGAATATGCCGGCCGGTCGTCGGACAATACCCGCACCCCGCACCTGCAGATCAACAGCCAGACGTCGATCAAGCGCGCCTGCCTGTTGGGGATAGGAATCGCCTGCCTGCCGGATTATATCGTCGGCCGCGACCCAGGCCTTATTCAGCTGGCGATCAATGCCGACATCCCGTCCTTCGATACCTATTTCTGCTATCCGGATGAAATGAAGAACGCCGCGAAGCTGAAAGTCTTCCGCGACTTCGTGGTCGGCAAGGCTCGCAACTGGAATTTCTGAGGCTCGCGCGTGGGCTGCGTTCGGCGAAAAAATCCCTAAAATCCAGAGAGTTTCACGCTTCTGCGGCCGCCTGATATGTAACCATTGAGCGCGTGAAATAAAAGCATTGCAGCTTGCGCATGGCTGGCCTGCACAAAAGGCTATTGTTCACTGCACAAAAAACCACCATATCGCACATAGCTGATGCATATGGCGGCTTTTCCTCCCAGTTCCGCCGCAGCAGCTGTTCCCCTCTGGAGGTTTTTTTTGACCTTCACACTTATAGGGCCCTGGAGCGATCCAGTGGCCCTTTTTTTTTGCCCAAAATCCTGAATTGGCTCATCCCGCTGGTTACTCATAACCATCCTTGCCAAAAACTTCTGTTCAATATCCCATCCGCACCCTTGTCGAGCGAAACTCGGCTCCCCATATTGAGTTGAGCCGGCGCGCTATGACGACCTCCTGGTTGTTTGTGCTGGCTGTTCCCCTCTGGAGGTTTTGACCTTCACAATTATTGGGCCTCGGAGCGATCCGGCGGCCCATTTTTTTTACAATCCTTCGCTTCTCCGCAAATTGCTTCCTTTAAATCGGCTCAAGACGATCTATATATCGGGGAACTCCGATGTTGGATCCTGACGATGGACAAGACGGAAATTCTGAAAGCGCTGGCGCATCCGACCCGGGTCGAATTCCTGGAATGGATGAAGGAGCCGGAACGTCATTTTTGCGATCAGGCGCATCCGCTCGAAATGGGCATCTGCGCCAGCCAATTCGAAAAACGCTGCGGCCTCTCCCAATCTACGGTCTCGGCGCATCTTTCGACGCTCGAGAAAGCTCGCCTGGTGAAAATCGACCGGGTCGGCCAATGGGCATTCTACCACCGCGACGAAAAAACCATCGCGGCCTTCCTCGACGATCTCAGATCGACCCTCTGATCCCTCCGCCCCTCCTCCCAACCGCATAAGGAATTTCCGATGACAAGCATTTTTGATCCGACCAGGTTCGGCGATATCGAACTCGCCAATCGCGTCGTCATGGCTCCCCTGACGCGCAACCGTTCGCCGAAAGCGATCCCCAACAACCTCAACGTCACCTATTACGAACAACGCGCCAGCGCGGGCCTGATCGTCACCGAAGGCACTCCGGTCAGCCAGCAGGGCCAGGGTTATGCGGACGTGCCGGGCCTTTATCTGCCGCAGGCGATCGAAGGCTGGAAGAAGGTGACCGATGCCGTCCACCGCAGGGGCGGCAAGATCGTCACCCAGATCTGGCATGTCGGCCGTGTCTCGCACACCTCCCTGCAGCCGAACGGCGGCGCTCCAGTTGCACCTTCGGCCATTCCCGCCGGCGGCAAGACCTACATCATTAATCCGGATGGCAACGGCGCCTTTGTCGATACCTCCGCTCCCCGCGCGCTGGAACATGCGGAAATCGCCGGCATCGTCGCTGATTTCGCCAAGGGCGCCCGCGCCGCGATCGACGCCGGCTTCGACGGCATCGAAATCCACGGCGCCAACGGCTACCTGATCGACCAGTTCCTGAGGTCGGGCGCCAACCAGCGCACGGACGAATACGGCGGCTCGATCGAGAACCGCGCCCGCTTCCTGCTCGAAGTCGTCGACGCGGTCACCAAGGAAATCGGCGCCGGTCGCGTCGGCATCCGCCTGTCGCCGGTGACACCGGCCAATGGCGTCAGCGATCCTGATCCGCAGGCCGTCTTCAACTATGTCGTCGAGCAGCTCGGTCCGCGCGGCCTCTCCTTCATCCACCTGATCGAAGGCGCGACCGGCGGCGACCGCGCCTTTTTCCAGGGCGACAAGCCCTTCGATTACCAGGAACTCAAGGATATCTACCGCAAGGCTGGCGGCAAGGGCGGCTGGCTGGTCAACAACGGTTATGACGGCGAAAGCGCCTCCAAGGCCGTCGAAAGCGGTTATGCGGACGCGGTCGCCTTCGGCAAGCTCTTCCTCGCCAACCCGGATCTCGTCCAGCGTCTCAAGGATAATGCGCCGCTCAACGAGGCAGACAAGTCCACCTTCTACGGCGGCGGCGCCAAGGGCTATACCGACTACCCGGTGCTCGAAGCGGTCGCCTGATCAAAACAGAGAAGGGGCCGCGCCCGCGGGCGGCCCTTTCCTTTTGAGAATACCGATCAGGCTAAAAGCGCCATCGGCCTTGCAGCCTTGGTCGGCTTGGGCTCGATACAGCCGAGATCGACAAGCGTCGTCCGAACGGCCTCGTCGATCGGCGTCGAAGGCTCCTCGCCGAGGAAAGCCCGCAGTTTGTCATTGCTCATCCGCACCGGCACCTTCCAGAGGTAGCGCATCTCGCCCAGCTCGCGGAAGATCGGCACGAAGGGCGAGCCGAGCTTCAACAACCACCACGGGAACGCCCTCACCTTAATCGGATGCCCGACGACCCGGCCGATCGCCGCGATCATCTCGCGCCCATCCCGGTCCCAGAAGCCGCGCATCTGGAAACGCGCGAAACGCGGTAGTTCACCCTCCCGGTCGATCAGCCGCAGCATGGTTTCGGCGACATCCGGCAAATAGGCCCATTGATGCCCGATGCCCTGGGCATTCGGCCGGCTGACCGAGGTCACCGGCTTGCCGGGTTTCACCAGGCCTTGGGCGAACCAGCTGTTTGCTGCACCGGGGCCGAAATAATCACCAGCCCGCATGATCAGCACCGGCACACCCTCGCTCGACGCAACCTCCAGCCGGCGTTCCAGCTCGACCCGGATCGCGCCCTTGCGCGTTACTGGGTTCTGCGGGCTCTCCTCGGTGATCTCAGGAAAGGCATCTTGCCCGTAATTATAGACCGTGCCGGGCAGCAGGATGCGGGCGCCGACGGCGCGGGCCGCTGCGATCGTGTTGTCTAGCATCGGCAGGACCAGCTTTTCCCAATCCTTGTAGCCGGGCGGATTGACCGCGTGGACGATCAGCTTGGCATCCTGGGCGGCGCGGCGGACATCGGCGGCATTCATCGCGTCGCCCTGGAGCCAGTGAAAGCGAGGTTCGCGCTTCGCCGCTCCCCCGGCCTTGCGGTTGAGGGCGCGGACGGTCCA
>NZ_JALBGW010000051.1:0-29750 GCF_023006485.1 Neorhizobium sp. BETTINA12A | reverse complement strand
CACCGGCTGGCAGCGGGGCTGAACCTCGACCGGTTCCGCACCGGCCGGCTGATCGACGAGGCGGCGGCCGCCGCCGTGGCGCATTGATGAGGGGCGGGATGTTTTGCCTTCCGGACCAAATTGTGCCCTTCGCTCCAACTCCACGGCGGTCACGCATGGGAGAAGACGGTGCGGCATACCGATCTCCCCCCTTGAGGGGGAGATGCCCGGCAGGGCAGAGGGGGGTAACCCTCTCGGTATATTCTTCCGACGCCGTATTTGCCGCACCGTCGCTACCCCCCTCTGTCACCTTCGGTGACATCTCCCCCTCAAGGGGGGAGATCAGTGGGAGCCTGCCTCGCTCACATTCATCCTCCCAACCCCTGCGGAGCCCCGCATGCTGCTGATCCATTGCCCCTATTGCGAAGAAGACCGCTCGGAACTGGAATTCCGCTGGGCCGGCGAGGCGCATATTGCGCGGCCGGAGAATATCTCGGCGATTTCCGACGAGGAATTCGCGGAATATTTCTTCCTGCGCAACAACGAAAAAGGCCTCACCTATGAACGCTGGCGGCATATCCACGGCTGCGGCCGGTTCTTCAACGCGGCGCGCGACACGGTGAGCGACCGGTTCCTGATGACCTACAAGGCGGGAATGCCGAAGCAGGTACTGTCCGAAACCGGAGCTTCCGAAGAGACCGTCGAGACCTATGAAGCAACAGAAGGAGACGCCCGATGAGCGCCTCCTCCAATTCCGGCACCTTCCGCATCAAGGGTGCGGGGCGGCTGACGCCCGCCCGCACGGCGCGCTTCACCTTCGACGGCAAGAGTTATACCGCGCTGGAAGGCGATACGGTCGCCTCGGCGCTGTTGGCGCATGGCGTGCATCTGCTTGGCCGCTCGTTCAAATATCATCGGCCGCGCGGCATCTTGTCTGCCGGTCCGGAAGAGCCGAACGCGCTGATCGACGTCTCGCGCGATGCGGCGCGGCGCCAGCCGAACGTGCGGGCGACCGTGCAGGAAGTCTTCGACGGGGCAAAGATCGCCTCGCAGAACCGCTGGCCGTCGCTGAAGTTCGATGTCGGAGCGATCAACAATCTGTTCTCGCCGTTCTTTGCGGCCGGCTTCTACTACAAGACCTTCATGTGGCCGCGCGAGGCCTGGGTGAAGATCTACGAACCCTTCATCCGCCGTGCGGCCGGCCTTGGCGTTGCGCCGACCGAAGAAGATCCGGATCACTATGCCAACCGCTATGCCCATTGCGACGTGCTGGTTGCCGGCGCCGGCGTTGCCGGCCTGACGGCGGCACTTTCGGCGGCTGCGACGGGGCAAAGCGTTTTCCTCGTCGACGAACAGCCGGAAGTCGGCGGCGCGCTGCATTACGATGCCGCGACCACGATCGACGGGCAGAACGGTTACGACTGGGCGCAGGCGACGGCGGCAAAGCTGAAGGCGATGCCGAACGTGACGGTGCTGACCCGCACGACGGTGTTCGGTTATTACAATCATGGTTTCCTCGGCCTCGTGGAGCGGGTGACCGACCATGTCGCGAAGCCCGGCAAGGACCTGCCCCGCGAACGGCTGTGGCAGGTGCGAGCCAAGAAGGTGGTGCTGGCCACCGGTTCGATCGAGCGGCACATGGTGTTTGCCAATAACGACCGGCCGGGCATCATGCTGGCGTCAGCGGCACGCACCTTCCTCAACCATCACGGCGTCGCGGTCGGAAGGCAGGTCGGCGTCTATACGGCGCATGATTCGGCCTACGAGACGGCCTTCGACCTGAAGCGGGCGGGCGTCTCGATCGCAGCGATCGTCGATTGCCGCGCCGATCCCGGTGAGGCGCTGCTGGCGGAAGCCCGTGCGCTCGGGATTTCTGTTTTGAGCGGCCATTCGGTGACCGATACCGGCGGCCGGCTGCGGATTTCCTCGATGACGGTGGCGCGCAACGGCGGCGGCGATGCCCGCAAGATTGCTGTCGACGCCCTGATCGTCTCGGCCGGCTGGACACCTTCGGTGCATCTGTTTTCGCAGTCGCGTGGAAAACTCCGGTTCGACGACGTCAACCAGCGTTTCCTGCCGAATATCTATGCGCAGGATTGCGTTTCCGTCGGCGGCTGTAATGGCACGGATGACCTGGCCGAACTGATCGACGAGGCGATTGTGGCGGGTGGCGGTTCGATCGCCCTTGCCGGCGAAAACCGGTTCGAATGGACCGGCGGCATGATCGGTGCGGCGGAAGGTGCGGGGCCGGATACGACGGTAAAAGCCTTCGTGGATTTCCAGCACGACGTGACCGCCAAGGACATCCGCCTTGCGGTGCGCGAGGGGATGCACTCGATCGAGCATATCAAGCGCTTCACCACCAACGGCATGGCCTCCGACCAGGGCAAGCTTTCCAACATGCACGGCCTGGCGATCGCTGCCGAAATGCTCGACCGGCCGATCCCACAGGTAGGGCTGACGACGTTCCGCGCGCCCTACACGCCGGTCACCTACGGCACGCTGGTCGGCCATTCGCGCGGAGAACTCTTCGATCCGGCGCGCAAGACGCCGATGCACGCGCTCGAAACGGCCGAGGGCGCCGAGTTCGAGGATGTCGGCAACTGGAAGCGCGCCTGGTATTACCCGAAGCGCGGCGAGGACATGCTGGCCGCCGTCAACCGCGAATGCAAAACGGTGCGTGAGGTGGCGGGCGTATTCAACGGTTCGACGCTCGGCAAGATCGAGGTGGTAGGTCCCGATGCGGCGCAGTTCCTCAACCTCATCTATACGAATGCCTGGGACAGCCTGAAACCCGGCAAGAGCCGCTACGGGATCATGACTCGCGAGGACGGTTTCGTTTATGACGACGGCGTCGTCGGCCGGCTTGCCGAGGACCGCTTCCATGTAACGACCACGACTGGCGGGGCGCCGCGCGTGCTGCATCATATGGAAGACTATCTGCAGACGGAGTTCCCGCATCTCAAGGTCTGGCTCACCTCGACCACCGAGCAATGGGCGGTCATCGCCGTGCAGGGGCCGAAGGCACGCGAGATCATCCAGCCGTTCGTCGAGGGCGTCGATATTTCCAACGAGGCCTTTCCGCATATGAGCGTGGCGGAATGCAGCGTGATGGGCGTGCCGGCGCGGCTCTTCCGCGTCTCGTTCACCGGCGAGCTCGGTTACGAAATCAACGTGCCGGCGGACTACGGTCCGGCGGTCTGGAAGGCGCTCTGGGAGCGGGCGGAGCCGATGGGCGCCTGCCTCTATGGCACCGAGACGATGCACGTGCTGCGCGCCGAAAAAGGCTATATCATCGTCGGACAGGATACGGACGGCACGGTGACGCCGCACGATGCGGGCCTTGGCTGGGCTGTTTCCTCCAAGAAGCCGGATTTCGTCGGCATTCGCGGGCTGAAGCGTCCGGACCTGGTACGCGAGGGCCGCAAGCAGCTCGTTGGGCTGCTGACGAAGGATCCGGCGCTGGTGCTGGAGGAGGGCGGCCAGATCGTCGCCGATCCGAACCAGGCCAAGCCGATGACCATGCTCGGCCATGTGACCTCCGCCTACTGGTCGGAAAATTGCGGCCGCTCGATCGCGCTGGCGCTGGTTGCCGGCGGAAGGGCGCGGATCGGCGAGACGCTCTATGTGCCGCTGAAAGACAGGACGATCGAAGTGGAAGTGACCGACATGGTGTTCTTCGACAAGGATGGAGGCCACATCCATGGCTGATTCTGGGGCTGATCTGGCAAACCGTACTTTGCCTCTTTCCGGTTTCCACGGCGGTTCATCGACCGTCCGCCTCGAAGCCGCACCGCCCGCCGAGCGCATTTCGCTGCGCGCCAGGGCCGAGGATGTCGCAGCACTCTCCTCGGTGCTCGGCGTCGATCTGCCGGTCAGGCCGAAAACGTCGGCTTCCGCCAATGGTCGTTCGGCGCTGTGGCTCGGGCCGGACGAATGGCTGGTGATCGCGGAAGAGAACGGCGGGCTGACGCAGGCTGCGAAGAATTCCGGCGCTCTGCATTCGGCGACCGACGTCTCCCACCGCAATACGGCGATCATTGTGTCGGGGCCGGGGGCTGCAGCGGCGATCAATGCCGGCTGCCCGCAGGACCTGTCACTGAGGGTCTTTCCAGTGGGCGCCTGCTCGCGGACCGTTTTCGGCAAGGTGGAAATCGTGCTTCTGCGAACCGGCGACGATGCCTTCCGGATGGAGGTGTGGCGGTCGTTCTCGGACTACGCCTTCGGCCTGTTGACAGAAGGTGCGCGGGACGCCGCCGTCTGAGACAATCGCATGGCTTGACTTCATCCTGCAGAACCGCACTCTCTCCCCACAAGGGGAGGACATCATGGAACAATTCGGACTGATGGCGATTGCGGTCGTCGCGGCGGTGATCGGCGGGGCGATTGCCGCGAAACTTGCGGGGATCGAGATTTGGAAAGGCGCGCTGATCGGTGCCTGCGCGTCCGTCGCCGGGGTGATCGCCTCATCCGCACCGGGTATCGACCGGAACCTCTCGATCCCGATGGCCGGCCTGATCGCGGCCGGCATTTCCGGCTCGGCCGTCGGCCTGACGCCGACGCGCACCGCCCAGATCGCGATCGGTGCGGCATTGCCGCCACTCATCGGTTTCGTGCTGATGGAAATGGGCGCTTAGGTAGCGGGGATCACTCGCTGGGCTGGGCCGACTGTCGTCCGAGCCTCTCACAGCGAAAGGTTTAAGCCTGCTTCCCGCTCGATATAGGCGCGCTGCTGATCGGTGATGTAGTCGCGCACGATCGGTGCCGCATCGCGCGAGCGCGACAGTTGCATATGGAAGACCAACTGGCTGCCGGTGCGGAACATCATCTCGGCGCTGATCAGGTAGAATTCCCACATGCGGGCGAAACGCTCGTCGTAAAGAGCAATGACCGCACCACGGTTCTTTTCGAACCGTTCCGACCAATGGGCAAGCGTGGTGGCATAATGCACGCGCAGAAATTCAAGATCGGTCACCCACAGGCTGTTGCGCTCGACCACCTCGAAGACCTCCGACAGGGCCGGCGAGTAGGCGCCCGGGAAAATGTATTTGCGCAGCCACGGGCTTGCCATGCCGGGCGGGCTCATATGGCCGATCGAGTGCAGCACCGCCAGGCCGTCGTCCGGCATCAGGCTGTTCAGCTTGGCGAAGAACTCGTCGTAATGATGCACGCCGACATGCTCGAACATGCCGACCGAAACGATGCGGTCGAATGTTTCCGTCACGTCGCGATAATCCTTGAGCTCGAAGCGGACACGGTTGTCGAGCCCGGCCGCCTGCGCCCGTGAGGAGGCGAGCGCCTGCTGTTCCTTCGACAAGGTGACGCCGAGGACTTCGACATCTTCGAGCCTCGCGAGGTAGAGCGCTAGGTCGCCCCAGCCGCAGCCGATATCAAGTACCTTCATGCCCGGCTTGAGGCCGAGCTTGGCTGCCAGCAGCCGCAGCTTGTTACGCTGCGCCTGTTCCAGCGTCTCGGTCTGCTCGCGGAAATAGGCGCAGGAATAGAGCATGTTGTCGTCGAGGAAGAGTTTGTAGAAGTCGTTGCCGAGATCGTAATGGTGCGCGACGTTCTGCTGCGCCTGGCCGCGGCGGTTGGATTGCTGCCGCTTGCGGAAGCGCATCTTGATGCTGCGCAGAACCTTCTGGAGCGGATAGGAGCCGAGCGACAGCCGGTTGACCGAAAACAGCGTCAGGAAATCGCGCAGCGTCGAGCCGTCCTCGAACCGCATCGTGCCGTCCATATAGGCTTCGCCGGCCGCCAATTCCGGATTGAATACCAGGGTCCGGTAGAGCCGTTTGTCGGTGAGGCGCATGGTGACCGCCGGGCCGGGCGTACCGGCGAACACATGGCGGTTACCCTCTGCATCGATGACCGTCAGGCGGCCACGGCGGATGAAGGATTTCATCATATGCGACAGCGGAAACATCAGCATCCCCCCGGAACCATTAGCACCCGAAGGACAGGCTAACATCAAGTTTCGGGAATGGCGATCAACAGTTCGCGCGCCGATCCTATGCTTCCCAGCCCTTCCATCTTACCCAGCGGCCGTGGGGATCGATGCGGGCGAGCTCCCGGGTCTCGCCGGTCGGCCAGATCTGCAGGCTGAGTGCTGCGCTGTTCGGATCGTCGTCCATTTCCATCTGCAGGCGGGCGAGCGGGGCTGCTTCCGTCGCCCGGCTGCCGGCTTCGGCGATGATCGCCTCGCCTGCCGAGCGGGCTTCCGGCGGCAAATATTGCCAGGCGATCGAGTGGTAGACGACATGGACCGTGCCGGGCACAAGCACCTTCAGGCGCTTGTCGCGCAGCCAGGCGAGCGCATCGCCCTTTTCGACGAACGCTGGGTGCTCTCTGGCGATCTGCAGCGCTGCGCGGGTACGTTCCACCCGGTCCGCCTGGTCGGCCCAGATGTAGGACAGCAGCCGCAGGCAGTCTTCAGGCGAGTTGGGGTCGAGAGGGTTGAGGTCGCAGCCGGCGCGATCGGTAATGGTGATGTCGACATCCGGCGGGGGCGGGCCTTGCCAGTCGGGCTTCAGCCGGACCGGCGATGACGGATCGCCCCAGAGCAAACCGCCGAGATCGTGGTGATAGCCGTCCCAATTGAGATTGAGGCCCATGCTGGCACCGAATTCCGACAGGACCAACGGTCTGCGGAACAGATCGGCGACGGTGAGGAAACCGGCCAGCAGGCCGCTCGACCGTCGCACCTCGTTGGTTTGCGGGGCGAAATTCAGCCGTTCGAGAATGAAGGCTTCATGGGTTTCGAAGGCACCGGCAATCGCCGTCCAAAGAGTGTCGTCGCCCACGTCGTTCGGCGGATAGGCTGCCTTCAAGCGATCGTCCTTGCCGTCGATGATCAGCGCATGCAGCGCGCCGGCGAGGCGGGTTGGAACCAAGTCGCCGCGGGTGCCGGGATCGCCTTCCCAGCTTAGAATTCGCCGACCCACTTCTGTCGAACGGTCGAGATGGTCCAGCATCAACGTGCCGAGGCGAGCGGTAAAGGGTGACCCCAGGAGCTCGCCCCCGACGACCTGTTCACGGAACGCCTGCCTGATTTCGTCTTCGGATGCCATCGCGTTCACACTCCTTCCGGCCGGTCCTTCGGGTCGAACTGGATGATGGTGATCCAGATGGCCGTGAGCGCCAGTTTCCTTTCGTTCTCGATCTCGACCGAGACGTCGTACGTGGTCATCAGCATGCCGGCACCGCGGAAGCGGGTTTCGGCCAGCGTGAAATGGCCGCGGATGCGGCTGCCACTTTTGACCGGCGACATGAAGCGGATGCGATCGAACCCATAATTGATGCCCATCGTCTGTTCGCGAATCCTCGGCACGCAGTCGAAGTTCATGGCGGACAGCAGGGACAGCGTCAGGAAACCGTGGGCGATGGTGCCGCCGAAGGGGCTTTCGGCCGTGGCGCGCTCCGGATCGACATGGATGAACTGGTGATCGTGGGTGGCGTTCGCGAAGAGGTCGATCATCGGCTGATCCACCGTGATCCATTCCGATACGCCGACTTCCGTGCCAACCAAACCTTCGACTTCGGTTAGCGAAATTTCACGCATGCGACCTCTCTGATTTCTTCTGGACGTTGACAATCCCGGACGAAACGCCGCCTTGCACTTCCCCAAAAATGCTCAATAGCTGTCGGACTTTACAGGGTTTGCCCTGGTTGGCGAGTGATTTTTGCAGCGCGTCATTCCTCGATGCAGAAACGCACGGAACGGGCGGAAAGCACCTGGTTCCACAGCTCCCGGGAGGCGAAATGTTTCCAACCCCAGCCGGGAAGCGCGAAGCTTGCCGGCTCGTGGCCGCGGTTGAAGAGGATGGCGATGCGGGTGTCCCTGTCGGTCTGCCGGTCGAGCGTCTTCAGCACCATGCCGAGCACCGGGTTGCCGGGATCTTCCCAGTCGCCAACCTCCATGGGCTTTCCGGAGGCGGACAGCCATTCGACATCGCCGTTGCCGGTGAAGAAGGAGGTTTCCGAAAAAACAGTGAAGCGTTTTCGAAGCGCGGCGAGCATGGCGGTGTGTTCGACGAGCACCTTGTCGATCTTGCTCCAGTCGAACCAGGTGATCGCATTGTCCTGGCAATAGGCATTGTTGTTGCCGCGCTGGCTGCGGCCGGCTTCGTCGCCCATCGTCAGCATGACAGTGCCGCGGCTGGCAAACAGGGTGGAGATGAGGGCCGCGGCATCGCGGCGGCGGTTCTCGTTGATCGCCGCATCGTCGGTCTCGCCTTCAACGCCGTTGTTCCAGGAGAAATTCTCGCCGTGGCCGTCGCGGTTCTGTTCGCCGTTCGCCTCGTTGTGTTTGTGCTCGTTGGAGATAAGATCCATCAGGGTGAAGCCGTCATGGGCGGCGAGGAAGTTGACGGTGCGGCTGCGGCCGGACCTTTCGAAAACATCCGATGACCCCGAAAGCCGCGTCGCGAGCGCGCCGATCGTCCACTGGTCGCCGCGCCAGTAGCGGCGCATGTCGTCGCGGGCGCGGTCGTTCCATTCCAGGAAAGGTTCCGGAAAATTGCCGAGCTGGTAGCCGCCGGCCCCGATATCCCAGGGCTCGGCGATCAGGATGCGGTCCTTTAGCGCCTCGTCGGAGATCATCGCCTTCAGGGTCTCGCCCTTGGCATCGAAACCGCTTTCCGTGCGGCCGAGGACGGGGGCAAGGTCGAAACGGAAACCGTCTATGCCGGCATGGACGACGAAATGGCGGAGCGTATCGATGATCAGCCGGCGGACATAGGGATGGTCGCAGGCGACCGTGTTGCCGGTGCCGGTATCGTTGACCAGATGGCCGGGCTCGCCATAGACATGGCGGTAATAGGAGCGGTTGTCGATGCCGCGCATGGAGAGTGTCGCGCCAAGCCTATCGCTCTCGCCGGTATGGTTGAAGACGAGGTCGAGGATGGCGCCGATGCCGGCCTGGTGCAGCGTCGCGACGGTCTCGCGCAGTTCCCTGATGCCGCCAGGGCAGAGGCGTGGATCGAGCGCCATGAAGGCGACCGGATTGTAGCCCCAGCCGTTGGTAAGGCCGAGCGGGGGAAGGTGGCGTTCGTCGATCCAGGCGGTGATCGGCATCAGCTCGATCGCATCGACGCCGATCTTCTTCAGGTGCGCGATGATCGAGGGATGGGCAAGCGCTGCGACCGTACCGCGCTGCTTTTCCGGGATCGCCGGGTGGAGCATGGTGAAAGGTTTGACCGCGACCTCGTAGACGAAGCCGCCGGACGGCAGGATCGGCCGGCCGATCTTGGCGAGCGGGTCGCGGGTGACGATCGCCCTCGGAACCAGATCGGCGGTGTCGACGCCGAACATGGAGAGCCGGGCGTCGTGCCGGAAGGGGCGGTCCAGTTCGCGGGCATAAGGGTCGACCAGCAGTTTCGAGGAGTCGAACCAGGAGCCGTTATCGGGATCGTAGGCACCCCAGGCACGGTAGCCATAGCGGGCGCCGGCACCGAGCGCCGGCACCGAGATGCGATGGATATCGTCGCGGCCACGCACCAGCCGGTGGCGGGCGATTTCCTTCTTTCCCTCGGCGTCGAAAAGGCAGAGCTCGATCCGCTCGGCATGGTGCGACCAGACGGCGAAGTCAGCGCCGTCTGCGGTCAGGGATACGCCGAGTTTCGGGTCAGAGGGTCTGGCCAACGGTTTTACCCCCCTCTGCCCTGCCGGGCATCTCCCCCACAAGGGGGGAGATTGGCAGGAGGCTTGACCGATCGTCCCACGTCAAGGAAGACGGCAGCCGAAAGAGAAACGTTCAAGGAGGGCGAGGTGCTGCAACATCCGATCTCCCCCCTTGTGGGGTAGATGCCCGGCAGGGCAGAGGGGGGTAAAGGCATCCATCGGCCTCCCGATTTGAGCGCGAGAAGCCATCAGGTAATCACGGTCGGCTTGTCGCGGCCTGTCCTCTTGCGCAGATCGGAAATCTGGTCGGCAACAGTGATGAGGTCGGCCAGCGCTTCCTGGGTGTCGATCGCGTGGCGTGACGGATCGAGCTCGTAACGCTCGACATAGACACGGATCGTGGCGCCCGAGGTGCCGGTGCCGGAGAGGCGGAAGACGACGCGGGAGCCGCCTTCGAAGAGGATGCGGATGCCCTGGTTCTTGGAGACCGAGCCGTCGATTGGATCGTGATAGGCGAAGTCGTCGGCCGTTGCGACCTTCAGCGCACCGAACGACTGGCCGGGGAGGGTCGCCAGCTTGTCGCGCAGAGCGGTGATCAGCAGGTTGGCGGCTTCCGAATCGACCTCTTCGTAATCGTGGCGGGAATAGTAGTTGCGGCCATATTCGGCCCAGTGCGACTTGACGATCTCCTCGACGCTTTCGTTGCGGGCGGCCATGATGTTCAGCCAGAAGAGCACCGCCCAGAGGCCGTCCTTTTCGCGCACGTGGTCGGAGCCGGTGCCGAAGCTTTCCTCGCCACAGACAGTCGCCTTGCCGGCGTCGAGCAGGTTGCCGAAGAACTTCCAGCCGGTCGGGGTCTCGTACATGCCGATGCCGAGCTTTTCGGCGACGCGGTCGGCGGCAGCACTTGTCGGCATGGAGCGGGCGATGCCGGCGATGCCGCGGGCATAGCCCGGCGCCACGGTGGCGTTGGCGGCGATGATCGCGAGACTGTCGGACGGGGTGACGAATATGCCCTTGCCGACGATCATGTTGCGGTCGCCGTCGCCGTCTGACGCGGCACCGAAATGCGGGCCGTCTGGGCTCATCACGTCGTCATAGAGTTCCTTGGCGTGGACGAGGTTCGGGTCCGGGTGGTGACCGCCGAAATCCGGCAGCGGCACGGCGTTGCGCACCGAGCCCTCCGGCGCGCCGAGGCGGTTTTCGAGGATCTGCCGGGCGTAGGGGCCGGTGACAGCGCCCATCGAATCGATGACGACGTCGACGCCGCTGGCGATCAAGGCGCGGATCGACGGGAAATCGAAGAGCTGCTCCATCAGCTCAGCATAATCGGCGACCGGGTCGATCACCTCGACCGCCATGCCGGCGACGTCGAAGGAGCCGATCGCGTCAAGATCGAGATCGACGACATCGGCGATCTTGTAAGTATCGATGACCTTGGAGCGGGCGAAGATCGCGTCGGTGATCTTTTCCGGGGCCGGACCGCCATTGCCGATATTGTACTTGATGCCGAAATCCTCGGTCGGGCCGCCGGGATTGTGGCTGGCCGAGAGGATGATGCCGCCGAAGGCCTTGTACTTGCGGATGATGTTGGAGGCGGCGGGCGTCGAGAGGATGCCGCCCTGGCCGACCATGACCTTGCCGAAGCCGCTGGCTGCGGCCATCTTGATCGCCTTCTGGATGACCTCGCGGTTGTAATAGCGGCCGTCGCCGCCGATCACCAGCGTCTGGCCCTCGAAGCCTTCGAGGCTGTCGAAGATCGACTGGATGAAGTTCTCCGCATAGTTCACTTGCGCGAAGACCGGGACCTTCTTGCGCAGGCCGGACGTGCCCGGCTTCTGATCCTGATAGGGAGTGGTGGTGACGGTCTTGATCATGGTCAGGAACCTTTTTTGGCAATGAGGCTGGAATAGAGGCCGGCATAAAGTCCGGCGCTCCTTTCCCAGGATACATCGGATTTCATGCCCTGCTTCTGCATCCCCGTCCAGACCTTGGGCTGATGGTAGAGGCCAACGGTGCGGCGAAGCGCCCGGCGCAGGTTGTCGGTGGTGACCGGGCTGAAGGAGATGCCGGTGGCGGCCTTGGCGGCGATCGCGGCATGGCTTGCGTCGATGACGGTGTCGTTCAAACCGCCGGTGCGGGCTACGACCGGAATGCAGCCGTATCTGAGGCCGTAGAGTTGGGTGAGGCCGCAGGGCTCGAAGCGCGAGGGGATGACGATCGCATCGCAGCCCGCCTGCATCAGGTGGGAGAGCGGCTCGTCATAGATGGAGAGGACGGCGACCTTGCCGGGGTGGCGTTTGGCTGCGGCATGGAAGGCGTTTTCGAGCGCCCGGTCGCCGGAGCCGAGCACGGCGAGCCGCCCGCCCATCGCGACGAGGTCGTCGAGCGTTTCGGCCAGCAGGTCCATGCCCTTCTGCCAGGTGAGCCGCGAGATGACGCAGAAGAGCGGTCCGGCCTCCCGGTCGAGACCGAAGCGCTCAGTGACCGCCCGCTTGTTCTCGGCGCGGGTCTTCAGCGTGGTGGCGTTGTAGTGGGTTTTCACGGCGGGGTCGGTCGCCGGGTCCCAGATATCGGCATCGATGCCGTTGACGATGCCGTGCAGGTCGCCCTGGCGGATCGTCAGCAGGCCTTCGAGGCCCATGCCAAATTCGGGGGTGAGGATCTCCTCGGCATAAGAAGGGCTGACGGTCGAGATTGCCCAGCTCGTCTGCAGCCCGGCTTTCAGGAAACCGACACCGCCGAAATATTCGACGCCTTCGATGCTAAAGGCGTGCGCCGGCAGATCGAGATAGGGGAAGATGTCGGCGCCGTACTGGCCCTGGAAGGCGATGTTGTGGATGGTGGTGAGCGTCGGCACTTCGGGCTCGTCGGAATAGCGCATGTAAGCCGGCACCATCGCTGCCTGCCAGTCGTGGACGTGGACGATATCAGGCCGCCAGCCGCCATCGCCGTCCGCCATGGCGCCCTGGGCGATCATCGCACCGGCCTTGGAGAGGGCAGCGAAACGACGCCAGTTGTCGAAATGATCCTTGCCGGTCGCATCGGCATAAGGGCCGCCCGGGCGGTCGAAGAAGACTGGCGAATCGAGGATCAGGAGATCGAGCCCCTGATGCTCGACTTCGAGCAGATCGGCCCTGGCGCCGAGCAGGTTTTCGAAACTCAGGCGGAGCTTGGCGCCCTTGACGGCCCGCATCACGGCCGGATAACCGGGCATCAGCGTCTTGACCGAAACGCCATGGCCTTTCAGCGCCAGCGGCAACGCCCCGGCCACATCGGCAAGTCCGCCGGTCTTGACCAGCGGATAGACTTCGGACGCAACCGAAAGCACTTCCATAACGCGTTACAGGTCCAGTTTGTCGATCATCGTCTGGGTGATCAGGCAGATGCCGTTTTCGGTGCGCCGGAAACGCTTCGCATCGATTTCGGGATCCTCGCCGACCACCAGGCCCTCCGGAATGGTTACACCGTGATCGATGACGACATTGCGAAGCTGCGCGCGTCTTCCGATCCGGACGTTCGGCAGTACGACCGCGCCCTCAAGGCGTGAATAGGAATTGGCGCGTACCCCGGTGAACAGCAGGCTGCGATTGAGCGACGAACCGGAAATGATGCAGTCGCCTGAAACGACCGACGAGGTCGCCGAGCCGCGGCGGTTTTCGTCGTCATGGACGAATTTCGCTGGCGGGGTGATCTCCGCATAGGTCCAGATCGGCCAGGACTTGTCATAGATATCAAGCCCCGGAACGATTTCGGTCAAGTCGATATTGGCCTGCCAGTAGGCGTCGACCGTGCCTGCGTCGCGCCAATAGGGTTCGCGCTCGAAATCGGACCGAACGCAGCTATCGGCGAACCGATGGGCGACCGCTTTGCCGTGCTCGACAATATAGGGAATGATGTCCTTGCCGAAGTCGCGGCTGGAGCCGGGCGTTTCGGCGTCGCGCTTCAGCACGTCCATCAGGAACTTGGTGTGGAAGACGTAGATGCCCATCGAGGCGAGCGCGAAACCGGGATTGCCGGGAATGCCGGGCGGATCGGCGGGCTTCTCGACGAAGGCGATGATCTCGTCCTTCTCGTTGACATGCATGACGCCGAAGCCGGTGGCTTCCATGCGCGGCACTTCCAGGCAGCCGACGGTGACCTGGGCGCCGCTGTCCACATGCTGCTGGAGCATGTATTCGTAGTCCATCTTGTAGACGTGGTCGCCGGCGAGGATGACCATGTATTCAGGCGCGTAGGCCTCGATGATGTCGATATTCTGGAAGACAGCGTCGGCGGTGCCTTCGTACCATTGCGTCTCGGAGACGCGCTGGGAGGCGGGGAGGATGTCGAAGCTCTCGTTGCGTTCGGGCCGGAAGAAGTTCCAGCCGCGCTGCATGTGGCGGATCAGCGAATGCGCCTTGTATTGCGTCGCCACACCGATGCGGCGGATGCCGGAATTCAGGGCGTTCGACAGTGCGAAATCGATGATGCGCGCCTTGCCGCCGAAATAGACCGCCGGCTTGGCGCGGCGGTCGGTGAGTTCCTTCAATCGGCTGCCGCGACCGCCGGCAAGCACATAGGCCATGGCATCGCGCGATAGAGGCTGAATTCTTTTCTCGTTCATCGTTCCCTCCCAAGGTCCCTTATGCTTGTTCCAGTTCGAGCATGATCGTCGCGAGCGGCGGTAGCGTGACTTCGGCCTGGATGGTTCCTCCCGCGTTCACAGCGTGAACGCGACCGCCATTGCCTTTGCCGCTGCCGCCGTAGATCTCGGCGTCGGTATTCAATATTTCCCGCCATCTGCCTTCGATTGGCAAGGGGATACGGAAATTCTCACGATAGACAGGGGTGAAATTGCTGATCACCGCCACGGGCTTTTCTCCCGGCGACATACGCAGCCAGGCATAAACGGAATTTTCCGCGTCGTCGGCGATCAGCCACTGAAAACCTTCGCCCTCGCAGTCCCGGGCATGCAGTGCGGGTTTCGAGCGGTAGCAGAAATTGAGATCGCGCACCAAGCGGCGCATGCCCTCGTGCGGATGGTACTGGAGCAGGTTCCAGTCAAGCGAGCGGGCTTCGCTCCATTCGCTCCATTGGGCGAATTCCTGGCCCATGAACAGCAGCTTCTTGCCGGGATAACCCCACATGAAACCGTAATAGGCCCGCAGGTTTGCGAATTTCTGCCAGTCGTCGCCGGCCATCTTGGCGATCAGCGAACCTTTGCCGTGCACCACTTCGTCGTGGGACAGCGGCAGGACGAAATTCTCCGAATAGGCGTAGAGGAGGCCGAAGGTGAGTTCGTGGTGATGGTGTTTGCGGTGGATCGGTTCACGCTGCAGGTAGCTCAGCGTGTCGTGCATGAAGCCCATATTCCATTTGAAGCCGAAACCGAGGCCACCCTCGTGGACGGGTTGCGAGACCTTCGGCCAGGACGTGCTCTCCTCGGCGATCGTCATCACGCCCGGATGGGCGCCATAGGAAAGCGAGTTCATCCTCTGCAGGAAGCGCACCGCTTCGAGGTTTTCGCGCCCGCCATATTCGTTCGGTACCCACTCGCCCTCTTTGCGCGAATAGTCGAGATAGAGCATGGAGGCGACGGCATCGACGCGCAGGCCGTCGAGATGGAATTTTTCCGACCAGTAGAGCGCGTTGTTGACGAGGTAGGAGAGGACTTCGTTGCGGCCGAAATTGTAGATCGCCGTATTCCAGTCCGGGTGGAAGCCCTGGCGCGGGTCGGCATGCTCGTAGAGCGCCGTGCCGTCGAAGAAACGCAGGCCATGGGCATCGGTCGGGAAATGCGCCGGCACCCAGTCGAGGATGACGCCGAGACCGACTTTGTGGCAGCCGTTGACGAAGCGGGCAAACCCTTCCGGCTCGCCGAAGCGGGCGGTCGGGGCGAAAAGCCCGGTCGTCTGGTAACCCCAGGACGGGTCGAAAGGATGTTCGGTGATCGGCAGGAATTCGATATGGGTGAAGCCCATGTCGGTGCAATAGGGGATCAGTTCCGAAGCGAGATCGTCCCAGGAGAGGAAGGAGCCGTCCGGCTTTTTGCGCCAGGAGCCGGCATGCACTTCGTAGATCGAGATCGGCTGGCGGCGGTGGTTCGCTTTTTCCCAGAATTCCCGGTGGGCGGCATCATCCCATTTCTGGGAGAGTTCGGGTGCAGTGACCGAGGCGGTGTTGGGCCGCAGTTCGGCACGCCGGGCATAGGGATCGGCCTTCAGCGGCAGGAGCTTGCCGTTCTTGCCGACGATCTCGAACTTGTAGGCAGAGCCGGCCCGTACGTCGGGGGCGAAGATTTCCCATATCCCGGTATCGACGCGCAGCCGCATCACGTGTCGGCGACCGTCCCAGCCGTTGAAGTCGCCGACGACGGAAACGCGCTTGGCGTTCGGCGCCCAGACGGCGAAGTGGAAACCTTCGACGCCCTCGTGTTTCAGGGCATGTGCGCCCATCTTGTCGAACAGGCGCAGATGCGAGCCTTCGCGGACGAAATAGTCGTCCATCGGGCCGAGCACCGGGCCGAACGTATAGGGGTCCGTCACCGCCCATTCGTCATCGCCGCGGCGGGCGCGGTAACGGATCGGCTGGAGATGGGTGGCGTTGACGACGCCCTCGAAATATCCGGCGTCGTGGCGGCGCTTCAGTTCTCCGAGTTCGGTGCCATTCAGCGAAAGGGCGGTGACCGCCTCCGCTCCGGGCACGAAACAGCGAACCCTGAAACCATCCCCGAGCTTGTGGAGCCCGAGGACGGCAAAGGGATTGGTATGCCTGCCTTCCAAAATCGCCTCGATCTCGGATAACGGAATCTCGCCTGGGGCTCTCCCGTCATCGACGCGCGGCGATTTTTTCATCAGGCTCTCCAGATTTCCGACGCATACTGACGAATAGTTCTGTCCGAGGAGAACCATCCCATCCGGGCGGTATTGCGAATTGTCTTCGAATACCAGGATTTAGGGTCGGACCAAATTTGGTCAACGTTACGCTGGGCTTCCGCGTAGGCGTCGAAATCTGCGGCGACCATGAACCAGTCATGATTGTAGATGCCGTCGATCAGGCCGGTGAAGCGGGAGCGGTCGTCCGGCGAGAAGACACCCGTGGCGATCGCGTTGAGCGCCTGGGCCAGTTCACGCGACTTCTCGATGATGGCGCGGGGCTGGTGGCCTTCTTCGCGCACCTTGGCGACTTCGTCGGCAGTCATGCCGAAGATGACGATATTTTCCTCACCGACATGGTCGCGCATCTCGACATTGGCGCCGTCGAGCGTGCCGATGGTCAGCGCGCCGTTCAGCGCGAACTTCATGTTGCCGGTGCCGGATGCTTCCATGCCGGCGGTTGAGATCTGTTCGGAAAGATCCGCGGCTGGAACGATGATTTCAGCGAGCGAGACGTTGTAGTTCGGCACGAAAACGACCTTCAGCAGGCCGCGGACGGCCGGGTCGTTGTTGATTGTGCGAGCCACGTCGTTGGCGAGCTTGATGATCAGCTTGGCGTTGTGATAGCTCGGCGCCGCCTTGCCAGCGAACAGTTTTACGCGTGGGACCCAGTCCAGTTCGGGATGCGAGCGGATCTGGTCGTAAAGGGCGACGGCTTCGATGATGTTCAAAAGCTGGCGCTTGTATTCGTGGATGCGCTTGATCTGGATATCGAACATTGCCGACGGATCGATGCGGATGCCCATGCGGCTGCCGACGAGATTGGCGAGCTGCACCTTGTTGGCCCGCTTCACGGCGGCGAACTTCTCCTGGAACGCCTTGTCGTCGGCATGGGCATTGAGCCCCTTCAAGGCATCGGTATTGTCTAGGAACTCGTCGCCGATCGCTTCCTGAATGAGCGAGGTGAGACCCTGGTTGCATTGCATCAGCCAGCGGCGCGGGGTGATGCCGTTGGTCTTGTTGTTGATGCGGGCCGGATACATCGTGTGCAGGTCGGCGAACACCGTGACCTTCATCAGGTCGGTGTGCAGGGCCGAGACGCCATTGACCGAATGGGAGCCGACAAAGGCAAGGTTGCCCATGCGGACGCGACGGTCGCCGCTTTCGTCGATCAGCGAGATCGAGCGGATCTGGGTATCGGAGAAGCTCTTCTGCTTGCGCGCCTCGATCAGGATCAAGGCGTTGATCGCATAGACGATCTGCATGTGGCGCGGCAGAAGGCGTTCGAACAGCGGCACCGGCCAGGTTTCCAGCGCTTCCGGCAAGAGCGTGTGGTTGGTGTAGGAGAAGGTCTGGCGGGTGACAGACCAGGCCTGCTCGAAATCCATGCCGTGGATGTCGGTCAGGAGGCGCATCAGCTCGGCGATCGACACGGCCGGGTGGGTGTCGTTGAGCTGGATCGCGACCTTCTCGTGCAGATTGGTGAAATCCGGATATTGCTGCAGGTGGCGGCGCAGGATGTCCTGAAGCGAGGCCGACGAGAAGAAGAACTCCTGGCGCAGGCGCAGTTCCTGGCCGGCCGGGTTGGCATCTGCCGGGTAGAGGACTCGGGTCAGGCTTTCGGCCTTGTTGCTTTCGCGCAGGGCGCCGATGTGGTCGCCGGCGTTGAAGGCATCTAGCAGAATCGGGTCGATCGGCTGGGCCGACCAGAGGCGCAGCGTGTTGACGCGCTTTCCGCGCCAGCCGACGGCTGGCGTGTCATAGGCCATGGCGATGACGCGTTCGGCCGGCTTCCAGACATAACGCGGCGTCTCGTCGTAACCGCCGACCGTCTCGACCGTGCCGCCGTAACCGATCTCGTAGGAGCTTTCGCGGCGTTCGAATTCCCAGGGGTTGCCGTGGGCGAGCCAGCTTTCCGGAAGCTCGACCTGCCAGCCGTCTGCCATCTGCTGACGAAACAGGCCGTGTACGTAGCGGATGCCGTAGCCATAGGCCGGGATGTCGACGGTCGCCATGCTCTCCATGAAACAGGCAGCGAGCCGGCCGAGGCCGCCGTTGCCAAGTGCGGCATCCGGTTCCAGAACCGCAATCACGTCGATGTCGACGCCGAGCGAAGACAGCGCGTCGCGGATTTCCTGCATCAGGCCCATGTTGCTGACCGCGTCGCGCATCAGGCGGCCGATCAGGAATTCGAGCGACAGGTAATAGACGCGCTTGCCGCCGGTTCTATAAACCTTGCGGGTCGATTCCATCCAGGTGTCGATGATGCGGTCGCGCACCACCAGGATGGTGGCGGTCAGCCAGTCGTGCGGCTTCGCCACCTTCGCGTCCTTGCCGATACGGTAGGTCAGGCGCTCGATGATCTCTTCCGCCATGATTTCGGGGCGAGAGCTGCGGGGGGCCGGCTGAGGAATTTCGACCGGAGAAGACGTGTTGTTCATATGTCGCCAACTTTCTGGGGAGCGGGAGGAAGGGCGTCCGATTCAGTCCATCTGGCATGATGTATAGAGACAGTTTATGCACCGTTATGACACTGCGCAATGACCGATTTATCTTTGCGTGTATCGGCTGGACAAGACCAACGAAAAACGCCCCGCCGGTGAGGGCGGGGCGTTTTTGCGGCCTTTCTGGAAGGCAGGTTCAGTTGGTCAGGCGGGTACCCGTCTTGGCGGCCTTGCGGGCGATCTCGCCGAAGCTCTCGACCAGCGTCGTCATGTCGTCCGGTTCGTAATAATATTCGGCCTTGCCGCTCGAGCAGTATTCGAGCAGGCTCTTGCCATTGGCCGGGGCCATGAAGGCGATCGTGTAGATCTTGATGCCGTCGGTCTTGGCCTGATCGCAGATGCCACGCACCTTGGTATCCAGCGTCTTGTTCCAGCTCGAGCTGTTGCCGGTCATTTCTCCATCCGTCATCAAAACGATGAAACGCTCGAAGGAGGTGTTCTTCTTGCTGTCGTGCGCGGTCTTTTCGGTGGCATTGGCGGCCTTCAGCGCGTTGACGGCGTTGGTCATCGCGCCACTGGCGTCGGTACCGCCATCCGGGACGGCCGGCAGCTTGTTGACATAGGTGGACACGGCGGTTGTGCCCCAGTCGATTTTCTGTTCAGTCTTGGTCTTGTCGTCGTAGCTGTCGGCGCCGACGCGGATCAGCTCGTTGCCGGGGTCGGCCTTCTTGAGTTCCGCGAACATCACTGCGGCCGCGGTCTTCAGCGACAGCATCTTGGACAGGTAGTTCGGCACGGTCCTGGTGCAGGTCTTGTACTGCCAGCCGGTGGAGCAGTCGTAGCTTTCCTGCTTGGTGGGGTTGGTCGGGTCGACCGTCGTCGTATCCCAGGCCATCGAGCCCGATTCGTCGAGCGCCAGATACATGGAGAGCGCATTGCCTTCGCGGCCGCTCGCAGACTTGCTGTCGACGCTGACACGCATGGTGGTGAAGCCGACGAACGACGTCAGCCCCGTCAGCGGCACCTCATAGGCGGACTTCATGCTGACTTCGTAACTGGCCGCAGTGTTCGAGGTCGTCGCGATGGTCGCAAGGGCTGTGGTGTCTTTCTCGATCTTGGCGATCGCGGCGTCCTGCTCAGCGGTAGGCAGGCCGGAGTTCCGGATGTCGGCCTTCTTGGGCCCAAGCAGGAAATTCTTGGCGAGGGTCTGAGCCTCCTCAACCGTCATGGTGCCCTTGTCGGCCATGGCGGCCGCGGCGGCGAGCGTGGCGCTGTCGGCGAGCGCCTGCAGCTTGTTCTTTTCTTCCATCACGTGGGTCAGATCGACCGCGACACCGCCTACAGCCAGCAGCACAGGAAGCATGGCTGCCGTTATGATGCCGAAATTACCTGCGCGGTCCTTCACCAACCGCCCAAAAAGCGTGTGCCTCATCATAGCCCCCAGATCCGTTCAATTCATTTGAACATCTATGGGTGTATTCCTGGCGGGTATAGGAAGGTTTAAACCATTCGTTGCAATTTTAGCGGACCACAGAAATCAGCGCCAAAACGGGGCGGGATTTCATGATTTCAGTGGAATGACGTCGACGGCTTGCTCGGCTTTTTGGTTTCCGTAACCTTTGAGCATGCCGATGACCGGGGCGACGTCGGAATAATCGCGGCCGTAACCGACGACGATGTGGTCGCTGCCGGCCGGAATGTTGTTTGTCGGATCGAGTTCGATATAACCCATGGTCTCGCCGCACCAGATCCGCACCCAGGCGTGCATGGCGTCGGCGCCTTCGAGGCGTTCCTTGCCCGGCGGCGGAATGGTGCGCAGAAAGCCACTGACATACCCGGCCGGAATGCCGAGGCTGCGGAGCGCGACGATCATGATATGGGTGAAATCCTGGCAGACGCCGCGCTTCAGCCGGAAGGCTTCCTTCGGCGTGGTGTCAACATTGGTCGCCTTGGCATCGTAGGTGAAGTCCTTGTAGATGCGGGCGCAGACGGCGAGGGCGATCTCGCGCACCGTCTGGCCGGGCCTGGCGATCTCGCGGGCATAGGCCGCGATCAGCGGCTCTTCGGCAAGCCGCGGGCTGGCGCCCGTCAGGTGATGGGGCGAGGCGGCATCGACCGACCAGAAATCCGCCAGTTCGTCGGCGAGCGTCGTCAGTTCCGGCGACAGGTCCGCGGTCATCGAGGTGGCTTCCACCATGACCCGGGCCGGCATGCGGATGTCGAGCGTTTCGTGCGGCGCGCGCAGCAGCACGGAGGTCGCCGGTTGGCCGAAGAAATCGACGAAGGTGGTCCGTTCCTCGGCATTCGGGCCGACGGTGATCGAGCCGGCGATCAGCCGCTGCCGGTCGGGCAGCGACAGTGGCAGCAGGCGGATGACGTGGCGGGCGCCCGAGGCCGGCACGTCGTAGGTATAACCCATGTGAAGCGAGAGATCGTAGAGCATCAGCTGAAATAAGTCTGGCCGAGAATATCGGACAGCTTCTCCATCTCCTGTTCGAGCTTGCGGTAGGTATCCTCGCTCATGCCTTCCGGGGTCATCACCGCAAGGCCGGAATGCAGCCGCATCGCCTCGCGGTAGAAGGGCGACATCTGACCGTTGACGAAGGCGTTCGGCAGCTGTTCCACCTCGGTGCGGATCTCGTTCAACTGGAAGAGGATCGAGCGCGGATTGAGCGGATCGAGCCCCAGGAGGTCGGCGACCGTCAGCCTCGCGGTGGCGACGTTGTAGCGGCGGCGATGGGTCATGACGCTGTCGCCGATTTCGAGCAGCATGTCGAGTGAGCCGTCCGGCGCATCCGGGCCGGACATGTGGCCGAGCAGGCGGGTCATGTGCATGCCGCGTTCGAGATGACGGCCGATCGACAGGAAGCGCCAGCCGGTGAAACGGTACATGTTTTCATGCACCAGACCGGCAAAGCCCGCGAGCTTGCGCAGGAGGATGGTCATGGCATGCGAGGCGTCGTCGCCGGCATGCACGGTGTCGTGGAAGCGGCGGGCGGTCTTGGCAAGATCGGTCAGCGCCAGCCAGCCATCCGGCGAGAAGCGGTCGCGGATGTTGCTTGCCGAATAGATGGCGCTGTCGATGTTGCGCAAAAGCGTTGCCGGCACCGCCTTCACCATCTCGATGTCGGTGCCCTTGAGGTAGCGGGTGACGTCGGCGAGCAGCGGCGCGTTCGGATCGGCGGATTCGGCATAACGCTGGTGCCAGGCGCGCAGGATGCGCAGTGCGCCTTCGGCCCGCTCGATATAACGCCCCAGCCAGTAGAGATTGTCGGCGGCGCGGCTCGGCAGGCTGCCGGGCATGTTGCGGGTGAAACTCTCCTCAGGCGGCAGAAGCGTCGCCCTCGCGACCGGCTTGTCGCTGACGATCCAGACGTCGGCCGCAGCCCCGCCGGACTGCATGGCGATCGCCGCTACGTCGTCGCCAGCGCCGATGCGGGCAAATCCGCCCGGCATGATCTGCCAGCCGTGTTCCGTGCGGGCGGCGAAGACGCGCAATGACATCGGCCGCGGGGTGAGCTTGCCGTTGACATAGACGGGCGTCGTCGAAAGCGTCACCACTTCCTGGCCGACCAATTTGGCGCCTTCGGTCGCCAGCCATTCGCCGACCGTTTCCTTGGCGGTCTTGCGCAACGACGAGCCGAGCACCGATTGGCCGTTGTCGTCGAAGAAGGGCAGTCGCGAATAGGCGGGGCCGATGACCATCCGCTCGATATTCTTGGCGACGTGCTCGCGTTCCTTTTTCTGCCCGCACCACCAGGTGGCGATCGAAGGCATGATCAGGTCCTCGCCGATCAGCCGCCGACAGACGGTCGGCGCGAATGCCAGCAGCGCGCGGGTTTCGAGAATGCCGGAGCCGAGCGCGTTGACGAAGGTGAGCGCGCCGGCACGTAGCGCCTGGACCATGCCGGGGGTGCCGATATGGGAATGCTGGTTGAGCTCGAGCGGATCCGCGTAAGCTGCATCGAGACGGCGCCAGAGCACGCCGACCGGCTTAAGGCCGGCGACGGTGCGAACCATGACGCGGTCGTTGACGACCGTCAGGTCTTCGCCTTCGAGCAGCATGAAACCGAGATAGCGGGCAATATAGGCGTGTTCGAAATAGGTCTCGTTGGCGGGACCGGGCGAAAGCACGGCAATGCGGTCGTCCGGGTGCTGCTTGTGAGACTGCAGCGCATCGCGGAAGGCACCGAAAAAGGAGGCCAGCCGATGGACATGGCTCTCGGCATAGATGTCAGAGAAGGCGCGGGTGGTGGCGACGCGGTTTTCCAGCGCGAAACCGGCACCCGACGGCGCCTGGGTACGGTCGGCAAGCACCCACCAGTTTCCGTCCGGGCCGCGTCCGATCTCGAAGGAGCAGAAATGCAGGTAGTGACCGCCGACCGGCTTGACGCCGACCAGCGGGCGCAGGAATTCGGAATTTCCGGCAATCAGCGCGGGCGGCAGGAAACCTTCCTGCACCAGCTTGTTCTCACCGTAGATATCGGCAATCAACGCTTCCAGAAGATTGGCGCGCTGCACGAGGCCCTTGCAGACGGTCTCCCATTCCCGGCCGTCGATCAGCACCGGCACGTGGCTGATCGGCCAGTTGCGCTCGCCGCTCCCCTGAGCGCCGTAGGTGCGGTAGAAAACGCCGGCATCGCGCAGGTAACGGTCAGCGCGGGCGAAACGCTCGCGCAGCTCGCCCTCGGTCATGCGGCCGAGATGGGAGATCAGGTTGCGCCAGACCGGCCGGATCTGGCCGTTCGCGTCGAGCATCTCGTCGGCAACGCCCGGCAGCGCGGCATAACCAAGCAGGGGATCGCGAGCGATCCCCTCTTTTGCCTTGCGTTCGGTTGCCGGTGTCTTGGACATCGGGCGTTTCAGACTCCTTGCGGCCGGCGCAGATCGAGCGTCAGCGGGAATTCGGGCGACGGCGTTTCGGCCAGAAGCGTATAGCTTCCAGCGGTATGCCCCCATGGTTCGAACCGGGCGAGCCGGCGCGCTTCCGCCTCGTTGCCGTTGACCGGGAAGGTGTCATAACTACGCCCGCCCGGATGGGCAACGTGATAGATGCAGCCGCCGATCGAACGGCCGGACCATGTATCATATATGTCGAACGTGAGCGGCGTATTAACCGGCAGGACCGGGTGCAGGCCGGCGGACGGCTGCCAGGCCTTGAAGCGGACGCCGGCAATCGAGACGCCGGACGTGCCGGTGCCCTTGAGCGGCACGGCGCGGCCGTTGCAGGCGACGGTATAGCGGGCCGGATTGGTGGTTTCGAGCCGGACCTGGAGGCGTTCCACCGACGAATCGACATAACGCACGGTGCCGCCGATGGCGCCTTGCTCGCCCATCACGTGCCAGGGTTCGAGCGCCTGGCGCAGTTCCAGCTTGGAGCCCTCGTATTCGACCTCGCCGAAGAAGGGGAAGCGGAATTCAAGCTGCGCCTCGAACCATTCGGGACGCAGGTCGAAGCCGTTTTCGCGCAGGTCCTGGAGGACGTCCATGAAGTCCGCCCAGACATATTGCGGCAGCATGAAGCGGTCGGCGAGCGCCGTTCCCCAGCGCACGAACCGGCCCTGCAGCGGGTTCTTCCAGAAGCGGGCGATCAGCGCCCGGACCAGCAATTGCTGGGCAAGCGACATGCGGGCATTCGGCGGCATTTCGAAACCGCGGAACTCGACGAGGCCGAGCCGTCCGGTCGGGCCGTCCGGCGAGAACAGCTTGTCGATGCAGATTTCCGAGCGGTGAGTATTGCCGGTGACGTCGGTCAGAAGGTTGCGGAACAGCCGGTCGACCAGCCACGGCAGTGGCGGAGCACCCTGGCCGGGCGCCGGCACCTGGGCAAGCGCGATCTCCAGCTCGTACATCGAATCGTGGCGGGCCTCGTCGATGCGCGGCGCCTGGGAGGTCGGGCCGATGAACAGGCCGGAGAACAGGTAGGAGAGCGACGGATGGCGCTGCCAATGGAGCACCAGGCTCTTCAGCAGGTCGGGGCGGCGCAGGAAGGGGCTGTCGTTCGGGTTGGCGCCGCCGACCACGACATGGTTGCCGCCGCCGGTGCCGGTGTGGCGGCCGTCGATCATGAACTTGTCGGCGCCGAGGCGGCTCTGGCGGGCTTCTTCGTAGATCGCGGTGGTGATCGACACCGTCTCCTTCCAGCTGGCGGCCGGATGGATGTTGACCTCGATGACACCGGGATCCGGTGCGACGCGGATGACGTTGATGCGCTCGTCATGCGGCGGCGCATAACCTTCGATATGGACGGGAAGGCCGAGTGCGGTGGCGGCGTTTTCGGCAGCGGCGATCAGTTCGAGATAGTCCTCGATCTTTTCCACCGGTGGCATGAAGACGCAGAGCCTGCCGTCGCGGGCCTCGACCGAAATCGCGGTACGCACCGCGCCGCCGATTTCGCCGAGTGTTTGCTCGACGCGGCCGGGATTGGCGGCGTCGCCTGCCTTGAACGAGGATTCAGGCATGGCGCGGCCGGCCGGGATGATCGCCTCGGGCAGCGGCTGGCGGGGGATCGAGGGGTCGGCCTCGTGGATATAGGGAAACTGCGACGGTGGAACATAGGGCAGGGTGCCGAGCGGCAGGCGGTAACCGACCGGGCTGTCGCCGGGCACGAGGAAGATCTTGCCACGGCGCGTGCGCCACCTCTCGCTGATCCAGCGTTTAGCCGCCGAGCTTCCCGTGGCCTGCGCGTTCCATGCCTGGACGGGTAGGACATAACCGCTGGCACTGGTCAGGCCGCGTTCGAAGACACGGGCGATGCGGTTGCGCTCCTCCGGATCCTTGAGTTTGGAATTGGACGGATCGACATTGTCCGGCAGGTTGCCTTCCTTGATGATCCATTCCGCCGGATCCTCATAGGCCGGTACGACCATGTCCGGGGCAATGCCGAGTTCGCTTGCGATGCCGGTCAGGAGCTTGGCGGAATCCTGTTCGCCGATGCCGTAATCGCGGCCCTCCTCGGCGACGAGGTCGGGATTGGTCCAGATCGGCCGGCCGTCCTTGCGCCAGTAGAGCGAAAACGTCCAGCGCGGCAGAGTTTCGCCCGGATACCACTTGCCCTGGCCGTAATGCATGAAGCCGCCGGGCGCGAAACGCTCGCGCAGCTTGCGGATCAGGATGTCGGCCTTTTCGCGTTTGGTGGGGCCGACGGCATCGGTGTTCCATTCGCCGGATTCGAAATCGTCGATCGACACGAAGGTCGGCTCGCCGCCCATCGTCAGGCGTACGTCCTGCGCCTTCAGCACGCGGTCGACCTGTTCGCCGAGGTCGTTCAGCGCATCCCAGGATTCGTCGGAGAAGGGTTTGGTGATGCGCGGATGCTCTGCGACGCGGTTGACCTTCATGTCGAAGGCGAAGGAGGTGTCAGCCTCTCCGAAATAACCGCCGGAGATCGGCGCTGCGTTGCGGAAATGCGGCGTGGCGGCCAGCGGAATATGGCTTTCACCGGTCAGAAGCCCGGAGGTCGGGTCGAGGCCGACCCAGCCGGCGCCGGGGAGGTAGACTTCGCACCAGGCATGCAGGTCGGTGAAATCGACTTCGGTGCCGGAGGGACCGTCGAGCGCCTTCAGGTCCGGGGTGAGCTGGATGAGGTAGCCTGAGACGAAGCGGGTGGCGAGGCCGAGATGCCGCAGGATCTGGACAAGCAGCCAGCTGGTGTCGCGGCAGGAGCCCATGGCGGAAGTCAGCGTCTGTTCCGGCGTCTGCACGCCCGGCTCCATACGGATGACATAACCGATCGCCTGCTGCAGGCGGGCGTTGATGCCGACGATCATGTCGACCGTCGGCTGACCCGGGGACATGTCGAAAGTCTTCAGATAATCGACGAGCGCCGGTTCCGGCGGCTCAGGCACCATGTAGATCGACAGGTCCTCGACCAGTTCCGGCGGATAGCTGAACGGCCATTTCATCGCGTCCTCTTCGACGAAGAAGTCGAAGGGATTGTAGACCGTCATGTCGGCGACGAGATCGACCTCGATCTTGAACTCGGTGACGGGGTCCGGAAAGACAAAGCGGGCGAGGTAATTGCCGTAAGGGTCCTGCTGCAGGTTCACGAAGTGATTGGAGGGGGTCACCTTCAGCGAATGGCTGAGCACCTTGGTGCGCGAATGGGCGGCCGGTTTGAGGCGGATGATCTGCGGTCCGAGACGGACGGGCTTGTCGTACATGTAATGGGTAAGGTGGTAGATACTCGCCTTGATCGACATACTTCCCCTTGCCGGCCTTTACGCTGACCGATCGATGATCGTTGCCGGGATTTTGTGCAATGCACGAGAATAAAGCAAGGCGTATTCCAAGCTTATCGCGATGCGGCAATACTGGTGAAATACGTAGGGTTTGCGGCCTTCAATCCAGCGTGCGGCGGAAACGGCGGACCGCGATCAGCATGGCGACGGCCATCAGGCCGGCGAGCGCCAGCGTGTCATAGGCCAATGTCTCGATGCTGGCACCCTTCAGCATCACCGCGCGGACGATGCGGATATAGTGGGTGAGCGGCAGCGCCTCGCCGATCCACTGCGCCCAATTCGGCATGCCGGCGAACGGGAACATGAAGCCGGAGAGAAGGATGTTCGGCAGGAAGAACATCATCGCCATCTGCATGGCCTGAAGCTGGTTGGCGGCAACCGTCGAGAAGGTGTAGCCGATCGACAGGTTGGTGATGACGAAGAGGGCGGTTGCGGCGGTCAGCGACAGGGGATCGCCGAGGATCGGAACCCGGAAGACAAGGACGCCGACGCCGATGATCACCAGAGCCTGGATGAGGCCGATCAGTACGTAAGGCGCGATCTTGCCGAGCATGATCTCCAGCGGCTTGATCGGCATGGAGAGCAGGTTCTCCATCGTGCCGCGCTCGACCTCGCGGGTGACGGAAAGGGCGGTGAAGATCAGCAGCGTCATGGTCAGGATCGTACCGAGCAGGCCGGGGACGATGTTCAAGGTCGAGGAACCGGCCGGGTTGTAGCGGCGGTGCTGGACGATCTGGAAGGCGGGCTTTACCGGCTCAGTGAAGGCGACCTGGCGGTCGTTTTCGAGCGCGGTCGAGATGATGCCGGAGAGTGCGCCGAGCGCTGAGCTGGCAGCGACCGGATCGGTGGCGTCTGCCGCGACCAGCAGCGAGGGCGAATCGCCGCGGCGCAGCGACCGCTCGAACCCTTCGGGGATTTCGACGACGAACAGGGCCTTTCCGGACTGCAGCAGGGCATCCATGTCCTCGGCGCGGGTGACGACGGTCTTCACCTCGAAGAAATCGGTGTTTTTCAGCGCGGCCAGGATCGAGCGGCCGACATCGCTGTTTTCGCGCATCAGCACGGCGGTCGGCAGGTTGTGCGGGGTGGTGTTGATCGCAAAGCCGAACAGGAAGAGCTGCATGATCGGCAGCATGACCATGGTCGCGAGCGTGATGCGGTCGCGGGTCATCTGGATGAATTCCTTGACCGTCATCGCCCAGAAGCGGCCGAAGGAGCTGCCGCCCGAAGAGCCATTGCCGTTGGTATTGCTGGGCGCCGGGGTCATTTGAAATTGTCCTCCGAGCGGCGCATCAGGTCGATGAAGGCGTCTTCGAGCGTCGGCTCGCCCTTTTCCCATTTGAGGCCGGGCCTGTCGCGATAGGGAGCGATCGCCTGTTCGAGAGCCGCGGCATCGCGGCCGGCGACATGCAGGCTGGTACCGAAGGGAGCGATCATGTCGATACCGGGTGCATGTTCGAGTTCCGCTTGCAGACGGTCGGCGCCCGGGCCGGAGACGGTGAAGGTGACGAGGCCGGTGCCGGCGATCACCTCGTCCACCGTGCCTTCGGCGAGCAGTTTTCCGTAGGCGATATAGGCGATCTCGTGGCAGCGCTCGGCCTCGTCCATATAGTGGGTGGAGACCAGCACCGAGAGGCCGTTGGCGGCAAGCGCGTGGATCTCGTTCCAGAAGTCGCGGCGGGCCTTCGGGTCGACGCCGGCGGTCGGTTCGTCGAGGAGAAGAAGTGCCGGTTCGGGCAGGATGCAGGCGCCGAGCGCGAGGCGCTGTTTCCAGCCGCCGGACAGTTCGCCGGCCAGCTGCTTCTCGCGGCCCTTGAGTCCGAGGCGTTCGATGGCGGCGGTCGCCTTGCCGCGAGCGTCGGAGAGGCCGTAGACGCGAGCGACGAATTCGAGGTTTTCGCGGATCGACAGGTCCTGGTAGAGCGAGAATTTCTGGGTCATGTAACCGACCCGACGGCGGATGCGGTCGCTCTCGGTCAGAATGTCGAAGCCGAGGCAGGTGCCGTTGCCGCTATCGGGCGTCAGGAGGCCGCAGAGCATGCGGATGGTGGTCGTCTTGCCGGAGCCGTTGGAGCCGAGAAAGCCGTGGATGCGGCCCTTCTTCACCGACATGGAGAGGTCGTCGACCACCTTGCGGCCGCCAAAGCTCTTGGTCAGGTGATGGACGTCGATCACGGTTTCCGGAGCGTCGACTTCGTAGGTTTCGGCGGCGGTCATGGGCGTGGCCCAGGCAGGACGTCGACCGGCTGGCCGGGGCGGAGCGCCTTCGGGTCGGTCGGGATGGCCTCGACGCGGTAGACGAGTTTTGCGCGCTCTTCGAGGCTGTAGATTTCCGGCGGCGTGTATTCCGCGTTCCTGGCGATGAAGCTGACTTTTGCGTCGGATGGCCGGCAGGCGTCGCAGGTGACACGGACCGGCTGACCGAGCGACAGGCGGGCGATCTCGGTTTCCGGCACGAAAAAGCGGATGCGGACATTTTCGGGAGGCAGGAGCGCGACGATCGGCCGGCCGGCGGGAACGACTTCGCCGTTCCTGTAATAGAGCGTCTCGATGCTGCCGGCGGCGGGTGCCGAAACCGAGCGACGGGCCAGCGCCGCCTGCGCCGAAGC
>NZ_JALBGW010000050.1:0-30552 GCF_023006485.1 Neorhizobium sp. BETTINA12A | reverse complement strand
CTCGGCGCCGGCGGCTCGGCCGGAGCCGGCACCTCCCAGCCCCAATCCTCGTCTACCGGCTTGGCCGGTTCCGGCGGCTGATGCTCCTCGGCTGGCTGCTCGACCTCCATCCGGTCCTCGACCGGATGCTGATCTTCGAACGGATGCGGTTCGCTGTGCCATGACTCCACGAACTCCGGAGCGCCCTGCTGAACGGTCTGGTCGCCACGCGTCGGATAGGGGAAATCGTCCTCGGGCGTTTCGTTCCCGGCGGCATCGTTCTCAATGGTATCGACCGGTTCGGCAGCCACCGATTCGACATTGACCGGTTCCGGCACAACCGGCTCGGACGCCGGCAGCGGTGCCGCCGTCGGAAACTCGATCGTGCTCTCGTCGAAAGCCTGCGAAGCCTCGGGCGCCTGCTCGGTATGATCGTAAGGGTGAGTTTCGGATGACGGCGGTTCCGACGGTACGTCGTCCCGCCAATCGCCATATTGCTGGACGGCGGGCTCCTGCTGATCGGCAACTGCCGCTGCCTCTTCCTCCTCGTGGAGGACGGCCGGCTCGGAGACCGGAGGCTCAACATAGGCCGGTTCTTGCGCGACCGGCTCCGGCTCGGCGGGCTCGGCCTGAACGACGGCTTGTCCCGGCTCTTCATAACCGTCTTCGTAAAAGACGGGCCGCTCTGCGCGAACGACGGGGGCTGATTCGGATGCGGCCGGCGTCTCTGCCGGCTCATGGTTTTCCGGCACCTGAGCCGGTTCGGCAGCGGACTGCTGGTCGTCCTGGTACTCGGAAACCCGCTCGACGGGAGGCGCCCCCTCGGCCGGCTGGGCATCCACAGCAGTTGCGTCGTCGGCTATCGGTCCCAGCGCTTCGGCATGTTCGCTCTCGACGTCGACAATAGCGGCTTCGAGCTTGTCGAGCTGCCGCCGCAGCATGTCTTCAGGCGGACGCGGCTTCATGTTCTCGAGTTGCCGCTGGACGGCGCCACGAGCCTTTTCATAAACCTTCGCACGCATCTCCGGCGTATTGTTCGCCAGACCGTCAACGGCGCGGCGGATCACCGCTACAAAATCAGCCATCAGCACTTTCTCATGTAAGCCGGCCCGAAGGCCGGCCGAATGGTAATCAATTCTTGACTTTAATCTTCAAACGGGTCGGTCACAAGTATGGTGTCGTCCCGCTCCGGGCTGGTGGAAAGTAGGGCAACGGGCGCACCGATCAATTCCTCGACCTGGCGGACATATTTGATCGCCTGGGCTGGCAGATCCGCCCAGGAACGTGCCCCGACCGTCGATTCCTTCCAGCCTTCGAGGGTGACATAGATCGGCTCGACGCGAGCCTGGGCGCCCTGGCTCGCCGGAAGATGATCGATCTGCTCACCGTCGAGCATGTAGCCGACGCAGATCTTCAGCTCGTCGAGGCCATCGAGCACGTCGAGCTTGGTGAGCGCGATGCCGGTGATGCCGTTGGTGGCGACCGACTGGCGCACCAGCGCTGCGTCGAACCAGCCGCAACGGCGCTTGCGGCCCGTGACCGTACCGAATTCATGCCCCTTCTCGCCAAGGAACTGGCCGATCTCGTCCTTGAGTTCGGTCGGGAACGGGCCTTCACCGACTCGGGTCGTGTAAGCCTTGGTGATGCCGAGGATATAGCCGAGCGCGCCCGGCCCCATGCCGGAGCCGGCAGACGCCTGGCCGGCAACCGTGTTCGACGAGGTGACGAACGGATAGGTGCCGTGGTCGATATCGAGCAGCGAGCCCTGGGCACCTTCGAAGAGGATGCGCGCGCCCTTGCGGCGCTGCTTGTCGAGCAGTTCCCAGACGGTTTCCCGGAAGGGTAGCACACGGTCGGCGATCGAGGTCAATTCCTGCATGATCGCCTCGTGCGAAACTTCCTTCTCTCCGAGACCCCGGCGCAACGCGTTATGGTGGGTGAGAATACGATCGACCTTGCCCGGCAGCGTCTCCATGTCGGCAAGGTCCATGACGCGGATCGCGCGGCGGCCGACCTTGTCTTCATATGCCGGGCCGATGCCGCGGCGGGTCGTGCCGATCTTGGTGCCGCTGTTGGAGGCTGCATCTTCGCGCATGCCGTCGAGCTCGCGGTGCAGCGACAGAATCAGCGTGGCGTTATCGGCGACGCGCAGGTTCTCAGGCGTGACCTTGACGCCCTGCGCGCCCAGCTTTTCGATTTCGGCCAGCAGCGCATGCGGGTCGAGGACAACGCCATTGCCGATCACGGCGATCTTGCCGGGACGGACGATACCCGAGGGCAGCAGCGAAAGCTTATAGCTGATGCCATCGATGACGAGCGTATGGCCCGCATTGTGACCGCCCTGGAAACGCACCACGATATCGGCACGTTCAGAAAGCCAATCGACGATCTTGCCCTTGCCTTCGTCACCCCATTGCGAACCAACCACGACTACGTTCGTCATCTGCATTTCCTGTATTGCGGGCAAAGCCCCACGCGACCACACGCGCACCTTCCGTAGATCAATATTGATATACGGTCGATGCGCCAATTTGATTTTGCATGCACTGCCTTTGGCGGATGGAACCTGCTCAGAGGCATTGCAAACGGCCGCATCTATAAAGCCTCGTCAGACGGAAAGCGACCTGTTTGTCACTCGGCCGTGGTTTTTACGTGACAAAAGCGTGGACTGCACGCTATTTCCCGGGCCGTTACCCCTGAAACCACCGTCATTTTCCGGCGCCGGAGACCATCTTGCATAAAAAGGCCTATCTCTCGCTCGTCATTGCAACCCTGGCCTGGGGCGGCAATGCGGTAGCGGGCAAGCTCGCCGTCGGCCATGTGAGCCCGATGATGCTGACCTTCTGGCGCTGGTTTTTCGCCGTCGCCATCATCTTCGCCATCTCCGTGCCGCAGCTCATCAAGGACTGGCCGGTCGTCAGGAAGAACCTGCCGATTCTCCTGTTCCTCGGCGTCGTCGGTTATGTCGTCTTCAACGGCGCGCTCTATACCGCCGTCAACTACACGACGGCGATCAACGTGACGGTCGAGCAGGCGGTCATCCCGATGCTGATCTTCGTTATCAACTTCGCCCTCTTCCGGATGAAGGTCTCCTGGGCGCAGATCCTCGGCTTCACCCTGACGCTCCTCGGCGGCATCATCACCGCCATCCACGGCGACTTGAGCGCGCTGGTGACGCTGACCGTCAACTTCGGCGACGCGATCATGATGATCGCCGTCGTCGCCTATGCAATCTACACGGTGGCGCTCAGATGGCGCCCGAAGATCGACTGGCGAACGCTGATGGCGGTCCCCGCCTTCTTTGCAATGGTCTTCTCGCTGCCGCTGGTATTCTGGGAATATTCGGCCGATCGCGTGATCTGGCCGGATGCGAAAGGCTGGGTCGTGGTGCTCTATACGGGCATCTTCGCCTCGCTGATCGCGCAGGTGCTCTACATCAAGGGCGTCGAGGAGATCGGCGGCAACCGGGCCGGGCTGTTCATCAATCTCGTGCCGGTGTTCGGCACATTGCTCTCGGTCGCCATCATCGGCGAGAGCCTGCAGCTTTTCCATATCGTCGCGCTGGCGCTCGCACTCGGCGGCATCGCCATCGCGGAATGGGGAAAACCTCATATAAACCGGTAGTCTTGCTGAAAATGAAAACCGCCGGCCCTTGCAAAGGAGCCGGCGGTTTTCAGAGTCTCGATCGATGCCCCCTCGCCTGCAAAGGCACCAGGCGGCATGTCGGGCGCGCTTCCTTAGCTGGCCATGGCCAGCCGTCCGGGAGCGAACGATCGCTGATCGCGCCCGTTGTTTCGGCTCACTTCGAAGCGCGCCAGCAGTTCGGAAAGGCGGCTGCTTTCCTGCGCCAGAGTAGCGCCGGCCGCATTCATTTCTTCGACCATGGCGGCGTTCTGCTGGGTCATCTGGTCCATGTGGTTCACGGACGTGTTGATTTCCGAAAGGCCTAACGCCTGCTCGTTTGCCGCGATGGCGATCGCCTCCATGTGCTGGTTGACCGCTGCGACAAGCTTGGCGATCTCTTTGAGACCGTCGCCGGTATCATTGACGAGAACCACGCCCTGGTTGACGGCGGCTTCGGAATTGCCGATCAGCGTCTTGATCTCCTTGGCGGCCTTGGCCGAGCGCTGCGCCAGTTCGCGGACTTCCTGGGCAACGACTGCAAATCCCTTGCCCGCCTCGCCTGCGCGGGCGGCTTCCACACCTGCGTTAAGGGCAAGCAGGTTGGTCTGGAACGCGATTTCGTCGATGACGCCGATGATCTGGCTGATCTGGTTCGACGCCATCTCGATCTTCTGCATCGCATTGACGGCATTGGAGACGACCGTGCTGGAGCTCTGGGCGCGGGAGCTCGCATCGCGGACGATTTCTCGTGCTTCGCTCGCCCTTTCGGACGTCTGCTTCACGTTGGTGGTCACTTCTTCCAGCGCCGCCGCTGTCTGCTCCAGCGATGCGGCCTGCTGTTCCGTGCGCTTCGAAAGCTGGTCGGAAGCAGTTGAGATCTCGTCGCTGCCGCTGCGAACACCCTGGGCGGTCAGGTTCACGCCTTCGAGCGCGGTGCGCAACTGGCGGACCGAGCTGTTGAAGTCATGACGCAAGGATTCGAACTGCGCGGAAAATTGCCTGTCGATCTCACACAGCAGATCGCCGGCGGCAAGACGCTGCAGGCCGGAGGCGAGTTCTGATGTGGCCTGGGTCAGCCGCTCCTCGGCTTCGGACTCTGCCCTGCGCTGGAATTCGGCGCGTTCGGCTTCCGCCGCCTTGCGTGAGCTTTCCGCATCCGCCTCGAGTTGGCGGTTCTGCTGCGCTGCCTCGCGGAAGATTTCCACCGCGCGTGCCATGTCGCCGATCTCGTCGGTGCGAGCAGCACCCGGGATTTCGACGGAAAGGTCGCCGCCGGCGAGCGTGCGCATCACACCCGTCAACCGGCTGATCGGGTTGGCGATCCGCACGATGACCGTGTAGATGCCGAGAAGCGAAAGCGCAAAAGCGATGAGGGTCGCAACGCTATAGATGGTGATGGACTGCTTTGCGGAAGCAACCTCCTCCGCCGTCAGCCTCGTCATCTCGTCGAGCGCGGCGGAGGCCATATCGGCAATCGAAGCCTGTGCGGGCGCGGCGGGCTTGCGCCAGTCGTCGACTGCCATATCGAAGGGCTTGCCGGCTTGAAACGCCTTCAGGGCGCCATTGCGCTGTTCGGCATAAGGTCCGGCGAAATAGGTCGTTTGTGCCGTCCGGTAGAGCGTCTTGATTTTTTCAGGCGTCGTCTCCGCGTTGGAAAGCTGGGTGATGACATCCCACGCCGTTGCCACGCGTGCATCCTGAACCGCGATTTCCGTCAGCTTGTCAGCGGCAAGCGGCTGCTTGGCAATCAGAGCACTGACGAAGGTGGAGTTGGCGGTGCCGAGCTGCGTGCGCGCCGTCCAGGCAAGGGAGCGGATCTGGGTGAACATGAGCATCCCCGGCCCGCGCGCATTGATGGTGGCCTCGACCTGATTGGCGGCCTTTTCGAGATCGGCCAGCATCGTATCGGCAAGTCCGAGCACGGCCTTGCCGAGTGCCGGATCGCGATCCTTGACTGCCTGCATCAGCGCGGTGTCGACAGTCGCACGATAACCCGCCCACTGCGTGTAGGCGTTGAGGACGGGAGAGATCGTGTTGCGCAGGCTCGCCTGTTCGACGTTGGCGGTCAGGGTCTTTACCGCCGAGAAGGCCTTGTCCATCGACTCGCGGCCGGTATCCATGTTCTTGCGGCTGGACGCGACCTCGGCAGGTTCCATCTTGATGGCCGAAGATATGCCGCCGCGCTCGCCGCGTAGTCCGATCAACGCATTGAAAAGTGCTTCGTCGAGCTGTGCTAGTTCCGAGAGCCGGGTGGAGTTCCGGTAGCGGTCTATCTCCTGAGACAGCATTTTGCCCACGAGACCCAAAATGCCGAGGCTCAAGACAACAAAAGCCAATATCAAAGTATGCTTGATCGAAATCCGCACCTGCATCGCTCCTTATTTCAACAACCGCCGCGGGGTTGGCTGGTTCGGCGGCTTTCCGGACTTGGACGGGAAAGATGGCCTAACCTCGCGTAGAACGTTAAATATTCAATTAAATACAACGCGTTCCGGAAGCCTGCGGAATCATTTTGCAAACCTGAAGCATCGCAATTGCCGAATGGCGAAAACCCGCCTCCCCATGGAAGGAAGGCGGGCCGGTCCGTCGTGCTGCAACGGACGGGAGCGAGGAGAGTCGCTCCGGATCAGATATGATGATAGGTCGGAAGGATCGGACGACGCTCGCGGGTCGGGCTCCGCGCCTGATCGCCGGATAGCAATCTATCTTTCATCGCGCCTTCATGGCGTTCGGTTGCCACATTTTCGGACAGCACGCGAGCGAAACCGCCGACACCCGCTGCCCGCGATTCCTTGCCGACAATAAGCGCCGTCAGGACGATTGCGGAGATAATGAGCTTCTTGATCATGGCTCTGCACCCTTTTCTTCGGACGGCTTGGATGCCGTTTCTTGAATGGCTTCATCCTATCCAGACGCTATTTCGGGCCGCTTAAACCGAAAGATGCAATTTTAGTGAAATCAGCTTTTTTCCCGACTTGGCACAGAAGGCTCGAAACAGCGCACTCAAAAAGGCAGCAGACTAGGCGGAAATTGATGCTTTTCGAGATGTGCCCGATCTCCTACCCCTCAAAAACAAGATGCAGAAAGGCAGGACAGCATGGGCAAGCCATTTTACTGGAACGAACTCAACACACTCGATTTCGCCGGCCTTTCGCCTGAAAAGACCATCGCCATCCTGCCGATCGCTTCCACCGAGCAGCACGGTCCTCACCTACCAATCGCAACCGATGTGGCAATCGCCAACGGCATGCTGGCCGAATTGAAGACGCAACGCCCCGACGACCTCGATTTCCTCGTTCTGCCGACCCAGGAGATCGGCAAGGCGAACGAACACGTCTACGGGCCCGGCTCGCTGTCCTTCGGCCCGGAGATCCTGATCCCCGCCTGGACCGCGATCGGCGCCAAGGTGGCGGAGGCCGGGGTGAAGAAGCTCGTCTTCGTCAACTCGCATGGCGGCAATGTCGATATCATGAGCATCGTCGGCCGCGAGCTGCGTGTCCGCTACAAGATGGCGGTGATCGGCACGCAATGGGGCCGCTTCGGCAATCCGCCCGGCCTGATCAGCGAACACGAGCAGAAATACGGTATCCATGGCGGCGAAGTCGAAACCTCGCTGATGTTGCATTTCCGCCCCGAACTGGTGCGGATGGAGAACGCGCAGAACTTCGTCTCCAAGGCGGAAAGCCGCTCGAAATACATGCAGCCTGCCCCCCCGCACGTGCTGTCCTGGGTGGCCCATGACCTGAACCCCCACGGCGTCGTCGGCGACGCCTCGAAGGGCACCGCCGAAAAGGGCGCGGCTATCTGCCGCCATCAGGTCGCGGGCTTCATCGAGATGCTGCGGGAATTCGAAACCTTTCCGCTCGACGAACTTTATTCCCGCTAACCCTCGTCGCGCTGCGCGTCCCGGCCATGCGGCTGGAGCGGCAGATGGCCCTTGGCCTGCAGCTCGGCGACCATCGCGGCAAGCTCCGATAGCAGGAATTCCACGAACAGACTGGTCGCCGTATCGAGCGTCGTCCGGGCGCGGGCGAAAAGCTTCATCGGCTGATGGCGCGCGTGCGGGTTGGCGATCGGCCGGAAGATCAGCTCGCCGCGACGGCATTCCGACAGCACGTCGAGCGGATTGAGCAACGTCAGCCCTGTGCCCGCCTTGACCAGCTTCTTCAGCATTTCCGAGGCGTTGCTTTCCACCAGCGGCTCCACCGCGATCGACAGCGGCGATAGCGCCAGGTTGATGATGTTGCGCAAACTGGTGCCCGACTGTGCAAGCACCAGCGGCTCCTGCACGACATCCGCAAGATCGACCGGCCCCTCTTCCGCCGCCAGCCGATGCCCCGGCGGCATCACCACGCCGATCGGTATGTCGAAATTGGCAAGTGTCCGAATGCCGGGCGTCGCCGGGATGTTGAAGCCAAGCCCGAAATCCACCTCCCCCGTAATCACCGGCTGCATCGTGTTCGACGGCCCGTCATTGCGCAGATGAACCCGCACGCGCGGATGCTGCGCGACGAAGCGGGCTATGATCTCGGGGAGCGGCCCTGCGGCGAGCCCGACGGTCGAGACCAGTGTCACCTTGCCGGCCTGCGGCATCTTGAGACCGCGGATCCGCGCTTCCATCCGCTCATAGGTCTTCAGCACCTCCCGGATGTGCTCGATACAGAGCTCGCCAGCTGCGGTCAGCTTCAGCCCACGCGGCATCCGCTCGAAGAGCGGCGCCCCAAACTCTTCCTCCAGGGCCAATATCTGCCGGTTGATCGCCGACGATGCGACGTTCAGCCGGGCGGCCGCCTTTCGGATCGACCCGCAACGGGCAATCTCGTCTATATATTGAAGTTTTCGCGAGTGCAGCATTTTCTCCGAAGCCCCTCATTGCATGTTTTTTGATCATGCACCACAATTTGGCAGGTTAAAATTCGAGCGCTGCCCTAAAGGCATCAATGTGAACGAATTTTGATGCTTTTCAAAGAGCAACGCAACCGTACAAATGTCCATCATAAGCTGCTCTCACGATGCCGCACGGTTTAACAGGGGAACAAAGCGACATGTCCAAATCATTGATGATGAAGAGTTTTCTGGCCGCGCTCGGCCTTTCGGCGATGGCGCTCGCCGCTCAACCGGCTGCAGCTCTCGACGAAGTCTCCTATGGCACCAACTGGCTCGCCCAGGCCGAGCATGGCGGCTTCTACCAGGCCGCCGCCGATGGCACCTATGAAAAGCATGGCCTGAAGGTGAAGATCGTGCAGGGTGGCCCGAATGCCGCCAACCGCGCGCTTCTGATCGCCGGCAAGGTCGATTTCTACATGGGCGGTCCGCTCGGCGACATGGATGCCGTCAAGCAGGGCATCCCGCTGGTCAGTGTCGCCTCGATCTTCCAGAAGGACCCGCAGGTCCTGCTCGCCCATCCCGATGCCGGTGTCGAGACCTTCGCGGACCTGGCCAAGATGAAGACCATCTTCATGGGCAAGGAAGGCTACACCACCTATTTCGAGTGGATGAAGAAGAACTTCAAAGGCTTCAAGGACGAGCAGTTCAAGCCCTACACGTTCAACCCTGCCCCCTTCATCGCCGACAAGGCTTCCGCACAGCAGGGTTACCTGACCTCCGAACCCTATGAGATCGGAAAGCAGGCCGGCTGGACGCCGAAAGTGTTCCTGATCGCCGATGCCGGTTACGGCCCCTATTCGACGATGATCACCACCACGCAGACGATGATCGACAAGAAGTCGGATGTCGTGCAGCGTTTTGTCGATGCCTCGCTCGAAGGCTGGTACACTTATCTCTATGGTGACAACAAAGCCGCCAACGACTTGATCAAGAAGGACAATCCGGAAATGACGGATGGCCAGATCGCCTATTCCATCGCCAAGATGAAGGAATACGGCATCGTGGTTTCCGGCGACGCCGAAACCAAGGGCATCGGCTGCATCACCGACGAGCGCTACAAGAAGTTCTTCGAGTCTATGGTCTCGATCGGCGTCGAACCGGCCGACCTTGATTACAAGAAGGCCTATTCGACCAAGTTCGTCTGCAAGGGCGTCGGCATGGCGCTGAAAAAATAGTCTCGGAAGAGCGCAATGGTTCATTCCCTCTTTGCTGTGCCTGCCACGGGAAAGAGGGAATTGCCGCCCTGTCCCGACGAAGTTCAAGGCCCGTAATGAGCATGTCCCAAGCCCCGCTGATACCCGCCCCCGGGGAGACACGCAGACGCCCGCTGGTCGTCATGCGCTCCGTCTCGAAAATGTTCTCCAGCGGCACGCTGGCGCTCTCCGACATGTCGCTGACGGTCGAGGGCGGCGAGTTCGTCAGCCTGCTCGGGCCGTCCGGTTGCGGCAAATCGACGGCACTGCGCATCATTGCCGGCCTCGGCGACGTCTCGACCGGCACGATCGACTGGCCGAGTTCTCGCATCAATTCCAAGGGCCTGCCGGAAGGCGACATCTCCTTCGTCTTCCAGGAGCCGACGCTGATGCCGTGGCAGACGGTGTTCGGCAACGTCTACCTGCCGCTGAAACTGCGCGGTGTTTCCAAATCCGCTGCCCGCGATGAAATCATGAAGACGCTCGCGACCGTAGGCCTCCAGGACTTCGCCGACGCCTATCCGCGCGAACTGTCCGGCGGCATGAAGATGCGCGTCTCGATCGCCCGCGCGCTGGTGACCAAACCGAAGCTGCTTTTGATGGACGAGCCCTTTGCGGCGCTCGACGAAATCACCCGCCAGAAACTCAACGACGACGTGCTGCGGCTGTGGCGCGAGACAGGTATCACGGTGATCTTCGTCACCCATTCCGTATTCGAGTCCGCCTATCTTTCCAACCGCATCGTGGTGATGAAGGCGCGACCCGGCCGGGTGCATGCGGATTTCCCGCTGGTGACGAGCCTCGAGCGCGATGCACGTTACCGCACCTCGGAAGAATACCGCCAGGCCTGCGAAAAGGTCTCGACCATGCTCATCGAAGCAATCGGCGGGGAGGAACATTGATGGCCGACACCGATACCGCCCTCGTGCCGCCAAAGCCGGGCTTCCTCAGCCGCAACCGCGATACGCTGCTGCGCACCCTCGTCCCGATCTGCGTGGTGGTCTGCCTCGTCCTCCTCTGGCAGTTCATCATCACCGTCAACAGCATCCCGCAATACATCCTGCCGGGTCCGCTGGCGGTCGCGAACTCGCTCTACAACGACTGGGGCACGCTCTCCCCGGCCCTGTGGGTGACGACGCAGATCACCATGCAGGCGCTGGCGCTGGCGCTGATCGGCGGCGTCGGCATTGCCGTCTTTCTCATCCAGTCGAAATGGATCGAGACCGCCTTCTATCCGATCACGGTCATCCTGCAGGTAACGCCGATCGTGGCGATCGCGCCGCTGATCCTGATCTATGCCCCGACGACCCAGGTGGCGCTTTTGATCTGCGCCTTCCTCGTCGCCTTCTTCCCGATCCTGTCGAACATGGTCCAGGGCCTGAAGAGCGTCGATCACAACCTGCTCAACCTCTTCGATCTCTACGGGGCCTCGCGCTGGCAGACGCTGCTCTACTTGAAGCTCCCCTCCTCGCTGCCCTATTTCATGACGGGTTTGAGGATCGGCGGTGGCCTGGCACTGATCGCGGCGGTCGTTGCGGAGTTCGCGGCAGGCTCGGCGGGCGCCGGTTCGGGCCTTGCCTTCCGGCTGCTGGAATCCCAGTATCGCCTCAACATTCCGCGCCTGTTTGCGGCATTGATTTTGTTGTCGCTGCTCGGCGTGGTGATTTTTGCGATCACCTCCTTCATCTCCTGGTTTTTCCTGCATCGCTGGCATGAAAGCAGCCTGAAAAGAGAAAACTGATGACTGCCTTCATGACGCTTCCCGACGCCCGCCGTTTCGCGCTCACCAATGCAACGCTGCCGGCGGTTCTCGTCAAAGGCCTGTCGGCTATCGTAAGGGATGGGCTCGTAGAGGCCGATCTCGTCATCGCGGACGGGAAGATCGAAGCGATCCTGCCAAGGGGTTCCGCACCCGCCGATCTGGTGACTGCGGACATGCGCGGCGGCATGATCTGGCCCTGCTTTGTCGACATGCACACCCATCTCGATAAGGGCCATTTCTGGGACCGACGCCCCAACCCGGACGGCACGTTCGAAGGCGCATTGATGAATGTGCGCGAGGACCGGATCGCCAACTGGACGGCCGAAGACATCCGCGCCCGCTTCGAATTCTCGTTGAAAAGCGCCTATGCCCACGGCACCAAGCTCATCCGCACCCATCTGGATTCGATCCCACCGCAGCCGGATATCTCCTTTCCGTTGTTCGACGAGCTTCGCGCCGAATGGAAGGATAGGATTGCGCTGCAGGCAGTCGCCCTGCTGCCGCTGGAATGCGTGCTCGACGAAAGCGTCTTCGGCGGCATCGTCGCGACGGCGAGGCGTTATGGCGGACTACTCGGCGGCGCCACCCGCATTCTGCCGGATTTCGAACGGATCCTCGACACGCTCTTCGAGGCGGCCGCCGACAACGGCCTCGACATCGACCTGCATGTGGACGAGACGGAAGACAAGCAGGTCCTCACCCTGGAGGCCATTGCCGAGGCAAAACTCCGCAACCGTTTCGAAGGCTCGGTGACCGTCGGCCATTGCTGCTCACTGGCCCGGCAGGACGACGAGACCGCAAGCCGCGTCATCGACAAGGTGGCCAAAGCCGACATCTCGGTCGTCTCGCTGCCGATGTGCAACATGTACCTGCAGGACCGCCATGCCGGCCGCACGCCCCGTTGGCGCGGCGTCACGCTGTTCCACGAACTGGCGGCTGCCGGCGTGAAGACCGCCGTCTCCTCCGACAATACCCGCGACCCGTTCTACGCCTATGGCGACATGGACCCGGTCGAAGTGTTCCGCGAGGCGGTCCGCATCCTGCATCTCGACCACCCGCTCGACACATCCGCCCGCGTCGTCACCTTGACGCCCGCCGAAATCCTTGGGCGGCCGGATATCGGCGTCATTGCCGAAGGTGGCCCCGCCGATCTCGTGCTGTTCAGCGCAAGGCGCTGGAGCGAATTCCTTTCCCGTCCGCAGGCCGACCGCATCGTGATGCGGAATGGCATGGGCATCGACCGTCGCCTGCCGGATTACCGTGACCTGGACCCGATTTTGGACAAGTGAACATGCCGGATTACGCACAGATCAAGAAAGAACTCGAAGGCCTCGCGGTCGAGGACAATCCGGCGCTGGTGCGCCAGAAGAGCCGCGATTTCTACTGGTACTCGCCGATCCTCAAGGAAGAACTCGAGAGCGTCACCGCCGATCTCGTCGTCTCGCCGAAAAGCGAGGAAGAGGTGATCCGGGTGTTGAAGGTGGCCTATGCGCATGGCGTGCCGGTGACCCCGCGCGGTGCAGGCACCGGCAATTACGGCCAGGCCATGCCGCTCTCCGGCGGTATCGTGCTCAACCTCATCAACATGAACAAGGTCAAGGAAATCCATCCGGGCCGCGTCATCGCCGAGCCCGGCATCGTGATCGCCGAACTCGACCGGCAGACAAAAGCGCATTCCGGCCAGGAACTGCGCTTCCATCCCTCCACCGCCCAGACCGCGACGATCGGCGGTTTCGTTGCCGGCGGTTCCGGCGGCGTTGGCTCGATCCACTGGGGCGGTTTGCGCGACCTCGGCAATATCCTGCGGCTGCGCGTCGTCACCATGGAAGCCGAGCCGCGCGTGCTCGACCTCACCGCCTGGGACCTGCAGAAGGTGACCCACGCCTATGGCACCAACGGCATCATCGTCGAGGTCGAGATGCCGCTGGCGCCTGCCTATGACTGGGTGGACGTGCTGGTCGGTTACGACGACTTCATGGACGCAGTGCGCTTCGGCGATGCGCTGGCTCACAAGAACGGCCTGCTGATCAAGGAAATCGCCCCGATCGCCGCACCGATCCCCTACGACTATTTCCCGCGACACAAGCCGTTCCTGCGCGACCGCAACCAGTCGATCGTCGTGCTGATGATCGCGCCGCATTCGATCGACGCATTCACCGCCTTTGCCGAGCGCCAGAAGGGCGAGATCCTGTTCCGCTCCGACAAGGTGGAAAGCATGAAAGGCATTCCGCATGCCTACGAACTTGCCTGGAACCACACGACGCTGCGTGCCCTGAAAGTCGATCCCGGCTTCACCTATCTGCAGGTCCAGTATCCGGGACCGGATCATGTCGCCAAGGTCGAGAAGATGACGAAACTGTTCGGCGACGAGGTGCCGGGCCATCTGGAATTCATCAAGTTCGACGGCCGCATGCAGTGCTCCGGCCTTCCTCTCGTCCGTTACACGACCAGGGAGCGGCTGGAGGAGATCATGCAGATCCATCGCGACAACGGCTGCCCGATCTTCAACCCCCACCGCTATACGCTGGAAGAAGGCGGCATGAAACAGACGGATATCGTCCAGCTCGCCTTCAAGAAGGAGACCGATCCCAAGGGCCTCCTCAACCCCGGCAAGATGATCGCCTGGGACAATCCCGATTTCGATTTCTCGGCCGGCAAGAACTACCTCTTCCCGGGCCTTGCCGCAGCAGGTGGCTGATGCGTGTCCTGCTCGTCCATTCGCATCCGGTCGAGGAAAGTTATGGCGCAGCGCTGCACAGGCAGGCACGCGAAAGCCTTCTGAAGGCCGGCCATGAGGTGGATGACTGCAACCTCTATGCCGAAGGTTTCGATCCGGTCATGTCCCGCCATGACCGGATGACCTATCACGACTATCCGAACAACCTGTCGCTGGTGAAACCCTATGTCGACCGTCTGCAGGCGGCGGAAGGACTGGTGATCGTCACCCCGGTCTGGAATTTCGGCTGGCCGGCCATGCTGAAGGGTTATTTCGATCGTGTCTGGCTGCCGGGTATCACCTTCGAGTTGAAGGACGGCAAGCTGACGCGAAAGCTGCATATCGAAAAAGTGGCGGTGGTCACCACTTACGGTGCCACCCGCTGGCGCGCCTTCCTCGCCGGCGACCCGCCGCGAAAGCTGTCGAAACGCGTGCTGCGGGTACAGACCAACCCTGCCCGGCCGGTGACGTTTCTCGCCCATTACGACATGAACAACTGCACACCGCAGACACGCGCTGCGTTCCTCGACAAGGTCCGGCGCGAGATGGAGCGGTTCTGACAGTTAGATCGGCTTGCCGATGGCAATCCATTCGGTCATCGACGACATAAGCTCTTTCGTCGGGTAGTCTTGAATATCGTCATCGGAGAAGCCTGCCGCCAATTGCCTCTCGTAGTGCCATTCTTGAAAATCCGCGTAGGCATCCAAAATCTTTCGCGGCCCTATGACCTCGGCATCCGCTTCATTGACCAGCCAGTTACGAACTTTGCGAACTGCTTTTTGGAAGTCGGCCTCGTGTACGTCGAGATCGCACCCAGCCAGATCCGAGATCGCAATCTGATGACGATATCGCTTTTCCTCCAAAATCAGGATTTTCTTGCCACTCCGTTCGTCCAAGTGGAACTGACGGCACCCATAGTCGATTCCGAGTTCGAACGGCATATTCATCCTGGCGTGTTCGCCAGCGGCGTTTGCCTGTGCTCTGCTCAGGTCGTGAATGGAGAATTTCGAGTTTCGGATCAGATCAATGATCTTTTCTAACCGATTTTCTCCACCGTCGATCCGCTCCGTTGCCAACCGAGGCGCAAAGCCAAGATATACGACACAGAACAGCATCGCTTGCAAAATTGGCTCGTAATCTTTGTCAAAAGGGCAGTTTATAAAAACGGATTTTTCGAAAGGCGGATTGGGCAAGTCTCATCCCTTCGGCGGAAACGGATCCCCGCCATAAGAATTTCGCTCTCTGATCCTACCCTCACGGTCATGGATGTAGAGTTCCGTTCTCTGGTTTCGCGCAAGATCACGGGCCTTTTCGATAGCCTCTTGCTGGGTACCAAACGTACCAGATGCTCGGGATGCGCCTGCTTTCCGAACGCTCCATTTGTCACCGTTCGGGACGACGTGCTGACCTTTCTTCGACATCACAGATCCTTCAACCCATCATTGCAAATCAATATATATTGTAGTTATCGGTCCAAGCAAATGAGTGGCCGAAAATTATGTGTAGGTACAAGCCATATTCGCGATATGTTTGCCCGCACTTGCGGAAACGGCGCGGACTTTGTCATGAGGCTACCTTCGCCGCAAAATCGAAGCCGCCGCCTCCACCATTGCGACCCGCGTGGCGGCATCCGGGCCGCCAGCGTCCAGCGCATCCCGCTCCGAAATGAACAGAAACCGGTCCACCTCCGCACCGGCCGCCGTCACCGTCCGGTAGGTTTCCCACTGCTGATGGATCTTCGCCGCAACCCGGAGCGACGGTATATTTTCCGGGCTGACGATCGAGACGATCCGCTCGAAACCGAGGCCGCCGAGACCAAAATCACGGCACGCGGCGGCGGCCTCAACGGCATAACCACGGCCGAGCCATTCGCGCCGGAGATGATAACCAATCTCCGGCTCCAAGCCCTGGGGCGTTGGCTGAAGCGTAACGCCGCAATCACCGATCAACTCGCCGGTTGCCTTCTCGACGATACCCCAGAGACCGAAACCGTGTGCCTCATAACTCCGGAAAGCAAGCTTTTCGAACCATGCTTCGGTTTCTTCGAGGCTCTTGGCGCGCGGATAAAAGCGCATGCTCTCGGCATCGCCGAAGATGCGAAACAAGATCGGCAGGTCGGATTTCCCGATCTCCCGCAAAATCAGCCTTTCCGTCTCAAGAACGTCACGCATCCCAAGTCCTCGATCATCGCGATATGGCCCGCCACTCTTTACTTGAACACGCTTTTTTGCGCTATTTCCCTCGATCGCGAATCTTCATGTTCAGGGACAGACAGACAATGACCGAGGCTTCACCACTCGCCACTATCCTGCGTCCCTTGCATCCCCGCGATCCGAACGAACATCACCGGGTTGCAACCCCGCTCGAACTGCTGTTCGACCTCGTGTCGGTGATCGCGATCGCATCGGCCGCCGCCGGGTTGCATCATGCGATTGCCGAAAATCATGCGGCGCAGGGGGTGATGACTTTCATCATGGCCTTCTTCGCCATCTGGTGGGCCTGGATGAACTTCACCTGGTTCTCGTCTGCCTATGACAATGACGACGTCGTTTATCGGTTGCTTACCATGGTGCTGATGGGCGGTTCGCTGACGATCGCCGCCGGCATTCCGGCTCTCTTTACAGAGGCACCGGATTTCACGCTGGTGATCTATGGCTACGCCGTCATGCGCATCGCCATGATCATCCTGTGGCTGCGCGCGGCCTATCACGACCCGGGCTGCCGGCCCACTGCGCTCGGTTATGCGATCGGGATCTTCCTCGTCCAGCTTCTCTGGCTGAGCTTCCTCTTTCTGCAGCCCCTCACCTTCGGCGTATCCTATATCCTCTGGGCACTCGCCGTCGTTCTTGAACTGGCAGTGCCCGCCGTCGCCGAACGGCTGACCGCCAACACGCCCTGGCATCGCCACCACATCGTCGAACGTTACGGCCTGCTCAACATCATCGTCCTCGGCGAGACGCTGCTCGCCGGTTCGACCGCACTTCGCCAGTTCGCCGGCGAGGTCAACATCATGCTGGTGCATACGGCGCTTTCGGCGCTGGTCATCGTCTTTTCACTCTGGTGGGTCTATTTCGCCCGCGAGGAACAACTGGGCAGCCATCATTTGAGGCGCTCGCTTCTCTGGGGCTACGGCCATTTCTTCATCTTCACCTCGGGAGCCGCCGTTGGCGCCGGTTTTGCCGTGCTTGTCGACATCATCACCCACCATTCCGAAGTCTCCATCCTCGTTGGAGATTATGCAGTGGCGATCCCGGTCGCGATTTATCTGGCGAGCCTGTGGTTCGTACGCGACCGTTACGTCTGCATCGGCCCGGCGCGTTTCACGCTCGCCGTGTTTGCCGTCCTGACGCTGCTTGCGCCGGCGGTCGGGCTTGGGCTCGAAGGCATTGCAGCCACGACCGCGCTCGGCGTCATCCTGCGAAACCTGTTTGCCGGACGCGCCTATTTAGCGTCACCAACATCTCATCCCGGCCACTAAACTTTTCCTTAAATTTTACCGGTTATTAATCTCTGGAAACCGAGAGATTAAGCGATGCGTATTGCGTTTTTCATCGCCCTCCTGACCGTGTCCCTGTCTGCCTGCGCGTCTGCGCCGAGTAGGGTCACCAATGCCTGCGCGATCTTCGAGCAGCGCGACGGGCTGTTCAACAACTGGGCGCGAGACGCCAAGAAGGCCGAGCGGGAATTCGGCGTGCCTGTACCGATCCTGATGGCGACGATCTATGTGGAATCGGGCTTCCAGCCCTATGCCCGGCCGCCGCGCACCAAACTGCTAGGCTTCATCCCGTGGACGCGCGCCTCGACGGCCTATGGTTACGCCCAGGCGCTCGACGGCACCTGGCTGACCTACAAGCAGGATACTGGCCGCTGGAGCGCCAGCCGCACCGATTTCGGCGATGCTGTCCATTTCGTCGGCTGGTATCACAACCGAAGCCATCTCAAGAACGGCATTCCGCTCACCGACAGCTACAATCTCTACCTCGCCTACTACACCGGCCAGGCAGGATATGCGCGCGGCGAATTCGGCAACGGGGTCAAGCAGACCGCGCAGAAATCCGCCGGCATGGCCGCCAAATACGAAGCTCAGCTGAGGAGCTGCGGCTACTGAGTCATAACTCAGCGGCGGAACTCAGCGGCTGACGACGATGCGCGTGTTCGACAGGCCGTATTGGCTGGTGAGCGTGAAGAATGTCGCGGCGTTTTCGGGATGCAGGCGGATGCAGCCATGCGAGGCCGGACGGCCGAGCCGCCTTGTCTCGAAGGTGGCGTGCACGGCATAACCGCCGTTATAGAACACCGCAAACGGCATCGGCGCGTTGTCGTATTTGCGCGAACGATGGTTCCTGGACAACGACTTGGCGCCCCAGTTTCCTGTCGGCGTCGAATAACCTGGCCGAGCGGTCGAGACCTTCCATTCGTAAACCACGACGCCGTCACGCTCGACAGTCATAGTCTGCGACGACAGGCTGACGCTGGCAACAAGACCTGCGGAAAAGGCAGCGGGCGCGAGAAATTGCGCAGACAGAAGTGCTAAGGCACCCATTACAATAGGACGCATGGAAAAACCCCCGAATAACCTTGATCAGAACCCCACGGCTCACTGATAGCCCAATCAGCTCAAGGAATATTTAAAGAGTGGCCGCGATTTTTCTGCAAATGAAAAAATCCAGCACTTGGCTTCACAATAGAAACAATCACGTGATCAATAAAAAATAAATCTGTCTCATCCGGCCGTGCTCGGCATGAAAGATATAAAGCCTTTATTTATTTGAAGGCGACGTCAAAACACCTTCGCCGCCGTCACTTCCACTTCCACTAGGAATTCGGCCCGGGTAAAGCCGCCGACGACGATCAGCGTCGAGACTGGTTTCGGGTCGAGCGTATAGCGGTCGCGCACCGCCATATAGGCCGGAAAATCCTCCCGGCTGGTGACGAAGCCGGAAATGCGGATGACGTCCGCATAGGTCATGCCCGCCTCTTCGAGGATGGCGCCGATCGCCTTGAAGCAAAGTTCGGCTTGGCCGGCCACATCCGGCGGGATCCTGTCTTCCGGCGAAATGCCGAGTTGGCCGGAGGTGACCAGCAGGCTTGCGCCCGGCGGTACCAGCAGGCCGTGATTGTAGCCGCCGAACGGTTTGCGGACGGAGGGAGGATTGAAGGTCTTAAATGCCATAACCGACGATGCCCTTGATTTCGAGGAAGTCGTGAATGGCCCAATCGGCATACTCGCGGCCATTGCCGGATTGCTTGAAGCCGCCGAAGGGCGCGAAGAGATCCCATTCGGGATAATTGATGAACACCGAACCGGCGCGTAGGCGCGCCGCCACCTGGCGGGCGTGAACGAGGTCACCGGACTGGACATAGGCGGCAAGCCCATAGGGCGTGTCGTTGGCGATCTCGATTGCCTGTTCCTCGGTCTCGTAAGGAAGGATCGACAGGACCGGCCCAAAAATCTCCTCCCGGGCGATGGTCATGTCGTTGCTGACGTTTCCGAACACAGTGGGGCGGATATAATAGCCGCGGTTGAGGTTTTCCGGTCGGCCGGGGCCGCCGGTGACGAGCGTCGCACCTTCCGCGATGCCCGCCTCGATCAACCGCTGTATCTTGTCGAACTGGACCTTGCTGACCACCGGGCCGAGATCTATGCCGTCGGCGCGCGGATCGCCCGTCTTCAGTTTCTCGGCCGCAGCCTTCGCAATTTGAAGCGCCTCGTCATGGCGTTTGGCCGGCACCAGCATGCGGGTCGGCGCATCGCAGGATTGGCCGGAATTTCCAAAGCAGGTGGTCACGCCGTCCGCCACCGCCTTTTCGAATTCCGCATCGGACAGGATGATGTTGGGGGACTTGCCGCCGAGTTCCTGCGCCACCCGCTTCACCGTATCGGCGGCGGTCTTGGCGACGATCACGCCGGCGCGGGTGGAGCCGGTGAAGGACACCATGTCGACATCCGGATGGCCGGCCATCACTTGGCCCACATCCGGTCCGGTGCCGTTGACGAGGTTGAAGACGCCCTTCGGCGTGCCCGCTGCCTCCATCACCTCCGCAAAGATGATGCCGCTGATCGGCGCGATCTCGGAGGGTTTGAGCACCATGGTGCAGCCGGCGGCGATCGCCGGTGCCACCTTGCAGACGATCTGGTTGAGCGGCCAGTTCCACGGCGTGATGAGAGCGCAAACGCCGATCGGCTCTTTCACGATGGTCGTCGTACCGCGCGTCTCCGTGAATTCGTAGGCTTCGAACGCCTCGATCGTCGCCTTGAGATGCCCCCGCCCGGCGGCGGCCTGCGCGTCCCTCGCAAAGCCGATCGGCGCACCCATTTCCTGGGAAACGGCTTGCGCGATATCCTCGTAACGCTTTTCGTATTCGGCAAGGATGCGGCGGAGCAACGCCAGCCGCTCCTCCTTCGACCATTGCGAGAAGGCCGGGAAAGCAGCCTTGGCTGCCGCAACGGCCTTGTCCACATCCGCCTTGGAGCCGAGCGCGATGCGCGTATAGGCCTCTTCGGTGGATGGGTCGATGACATCCAGAGCAACCGGAATGGCCGGCCCCACCCAGACACCGTCGATGAAGAATTTCAGGTGGTTACTCATGGGAGACCTCCGGGCAGCCAGAAACGTGATCGAGCCACTATCGGCCATCGTTATTTGCCTCGCAAGCCCGAAGGAGGCGTTTGCATGTGGAGCCTTGCCCCCTCATCCGGCTGCCGCCACCTTCTCCCCGTATGGACGGGGAGAAGAGATATGCCGCACCACCTTGCCCAGCCGAAACCCCGATCCAGAGGGACGGGATCACGCGGCTTGCGTCCTTCTCCCCATCAGAACGGGGAGAAGGTGGCGGCAGCCGGATGAGGGGCAATTCCATGCCCCGGAAGGCCGATTATTCCATCGCCACGCTGTGATCCACCGCCGGTGCCTTGGCCGGCTTGCGCAGCACGAACAGCAGCGGCATCACCGCAAGCGACATGATCATCAGCAGCTTGAAATCGTCCACATAGGCGATGATCGTCGACTGCAGCGTGATGATGCTGTCGAGCGCACTGGCGCCGGCAACCGTCGTCGGGTCCAGGCCCGCCGCAGCCTTTGCCTGGAAGGCGTGGTTGAACGGCGTCACATAGCTGACGATGTCCGCATGATTGCGCTGGACATTTTCCACCAGCAGCGCCGAGACGACGGCGATGCCGACGCTGGAGCCGATATTACGCGACAGATTGTAGAGACCGGTCCCGTCGCCGCGCATATGCGCCGGCAGCGTCGCGAACGCGATCGTCGTCAGCGGCACGAACAGGAAGCCGAGGCCCGCACCCTGTATGAAGCCGACATAGACGATCGTCCACTGCGAGACGTCAGGCGTCCAGCCCATCATGTCATACATCGCCCAGGCGGTGATCGCGAGGCCAAGGAAGATCAGGATGCGCGTATCCACCTTGCCGATCAGCCGTCCGACCAGGAACATGCACACCATCGTGCCGAGACCGCGCGGCCCCATGACGATGCCGGCGGTAATCACCGGATAGCCCATCAGCGATTGCAGGTACGGCGTCATCAGCGCAAGCGAGGCGAGATAGGTCACCCCGATCACGAAGATGAAGATCATGCTGACGGTAAAATTCTGGTCGAGGAAAAGGCGCGGATTGATGAACGACTTTTCTGCCGTGAACGTGTGGACGAGCAGCAGGTAGAAGGCTGCCGCGCAGACCATGGCTTCGACGACGATCTCGCTCGAGGAGAACCAGTCGAGCTGCTGGCCGCGGTCGAGGAAGAGCTGCAGCGACGCGATAGCGAGACTGAGCATGCCGAAGCCGAACCAGTCGAGCTTCGCCTGCGCGTCGATCTTGGTCTCCTTGACGAAGACGCTGATGCCCATGAAGGCCAGGATGCCGATCGGCACGTTGATATAGAACACCCAGCGCCAGCTGATATTGTCAGTCAGCCAGCCGCCGATGACCGGGCCGAGCACGGGGCCGACCATGACCGAGACGCCGAACAGCGCCATCGCCGATCCGCGCTCCTCGACGGAATAGATATCGAGCAGGATGCCCTGCGACAGCGGCACGAGCGCTGCGCCGAAAAAGCCTTGCAACAGGCGGAAGCCGACGATCTGCGGCAGCGACTGGGCCAACCCGCAAAGCACGGAGGCGGCGACGAAGCCGAAGATGGCGACGAGCAGCACGCGCTTGCGGCCGAACTTGGCGGCCAGGAAGCCGGACGGCGGCGTCATGATCGCCGCGGCGACGATGTAGGAGGTCAGCACCCAGTTGATCTGGTCGGCGGAAGCCGAAACACTGCCCTGGATATAGGGCAGCGCGACGTTGGCGATCGTCGTGTCGAGCGCCTGCATGATGACGGCCAGGATGACGCAGGCGGTGATCGCACCGCGATTGGCGACCACGGACGCTGCCGATGAAACGACGTTGCTCATGGTCGTTACTCTTGCGCGTAGGCGGTCGACAGTTTGAGGAACTTCTGGGCGAATTCCGGCAGGCCGCGCTTGTGGCCGGTATCGACATCGACCACCGTGCTCATGCCGGCCCGAAGCGGCGGCTTCCCGGCCGTGTCGTCGATCGTCACGCGCATCGGGATGCGCTGCACGACCTTGACCCAGTTGCCGGACGTGTTCTGGGCCGGCAGCAGCGCGAAACTGGCGCCGGAGGCCGGGCTGACGCTCGCGACCTTGCCCGTCCACTGGACGCCCGGATAGGTATCAACACTGATCGTCACCGGCTGGCCCGGCTTGATATAGGTAAGCTCGGTTTCCTTCGGATTGGCGGCGATCCACATGTTCCTGGTCGAGACCAGCGAGAAGCCCTGCTGGGCGGCTTCGAGATAGCTGCCGACCTGAAGCGCGCTGACATTGGTGACGATGCCATCGAACGGCGCCCGCACGACCGTGTCGTTCAACTGGCGTTGCGCATCGTCGACCGCCGCCTGGGCCTCGAGATAGAGCGGGTTCTGTTCGATGGGTTGGTCGGCATTGCCGCCGAGCTGGGCAAGCGTCGCATCGGCCTGCGCCTTGGCTACCGCCACCTTCTGGTGGGCGGCGTCGAGATTGTGCTTGGCGTCATCCAATGCCGTCTGCGAGGCGGCCGAACCGGAGATCAGCCTTTCCTGACGTTCGACAACGGTCTGGAAATAAGGAATGTCAGCTTCCGCCTGAGCGATCTGTGCGAGCGATTCACGGTAGGAGGCCTGCAGGTTGAGGAGCTGGTTGCGTGCGGCCCCGAGCTTTGCCTTGGCCCCGTCAAGCGCGATGCGGAAACTGTCCGGCTTCAGCGTGAAGAGAACCTGGCCCTGGCTGACCTCCTGGTTCTCGTGCACGTCGACGGACGCCACGGTGCCGGCGACATCGGTCGTTACGCCGATCATGTCCGCCTGGAGATAGGCGTTGTCGGTCGACAGGATCTGGCCGCCTTCGACGTAATAATAACCGCCGATGACCAGCGCGATCGGCAGTAGCGCGAAGAGCACCGGGCGCTTGAGGCTCCGTCGCTTGCGCGCCCTGCTGTGTTCGGCGGCTGCCGGAGCGGGCGTTTCGAGAACGGTGACGTTGCTGTCTTCGGACGAACGGGCGGTGGTCTCAGTCATGGGAGGACTTCTTTTGAGCTTTGTCGGCCGGCGCGCGGCAGGCCGTAACGAGGTTGGATTTCATGTGTTCGAGTATTTCAAAGAGACGGGCGCGGTCGGCGTCCGAAATGTTCTCGAGCGCATCCTGGCGCGTCGCATCTCCAAGTTCGCGGCCGTCGTCGATTAGAGCCCTCGATTTTTCGGTCGTGTAGAGCAATGTGATCCGCCGGTCGGTCTCATGCGGGCGTCGCTCGATGAGGCCGCGTTCCGCAAGGTTGTCGAGCACCCGCATCACCGAGATCGGCGAAATTTCCAGAAGCTCGGCAAGCGCCTTCTGGTGAATGCCTTCGCAGCGGGAGAGATAGACAATCGTCTGCCACTGGGCGCGCGTCAGGCCGATATGCTTCGCGCGCTGCTCGAAGCGCTTTCGAAACAGGCGTGCGACGTCATTAAAAAGAAAGCCGAGAGTCGGGTTGTTGTTTGGCATGGCAAATACTAGTGCGCTGATGATAAGCATGTATATATTCTGAGGTCGATTGACAACCAAGAACCCTGCGACGTTCTGTCGCCGTCGGCATCACAGTTTCGTGCGCGGATCGCCTCGCTGCCTGCTGTAGGGCAAACTTGATTTTCCGGACATGTGGAAGCTTTCGGCGATCTCGCTATAGGCCGGCAAATCAATTGCGGGACGATCCCGCTGCTACATTAGGAGTTCGCTCACCAATGAAAGTGAGGGAATTCTAACAAACCTTAAATGTTCGCGAAGGCTGTCGAAATACATCGGCAACAATACTGCTTCATCCAACCTTAAAAGCTCGGCGTTATAGAATAAATCAGCCTCGCGACGACCGGCAAATCTCTCCGCATCGCTTGGATCGCGGACGCGACAGATCAACATCGATTTCAGAAAGCACCGGCCCGATGCGACGCAGCCTTCTCCCTCTCGCCCTTATCGGGCTGCTTGCGCTGCCGATGCCCGGCGCCCAGGCGGCAGCACTCACCGACGACCTTCAAGGCCTTTCCAAGCAGCAGGTCGAGGACAGTGTCGAGTTCGCATTCGGCAATGCGCTGTTTTTCCTGTTCCATGAAGCCGGACATATGCTGGTTTCGGAATTCAACCTGCCGGTTCTTGGCCGCGAGGAAGATGCCGTCGACACGCTCTCCACGCTGCTCCTGCTGGAGGCGGATGGCGAGGTTTTCGATACGGCGCTGACCGACTCCGTCGACGGCTGGACGTTATCCGCCGAGGCCAGCGAGGCGGCTGAAGAGGAGCAGGCCCTGTGGGATGTCCACGCACTCGACCGCCAGCGCGCCTTCAGCATGGTCTGCATGATGGTCGGCAAGGGTGCGGAGAAATTCAAGGAATCAGCCGATAACCTGGAATTTCCGGAGGAGCGCCGCAAGCAGTGCGTCGGCGAATATCAGAAAGCCCGTGACAGCTGGTTCGGTGTCCTGAAACCGCATCAGCAGGCCGACGGACAGAACAACAAGTTCACGATCACCTACAAGAAGCCGAACAACAAGGAGCTCCAGGATTATGCGGACCTGACGAAGACGGCGAAGGTTCTGGATATCCTGGCGGAGCTTCTGTCCGGGCTCTACAAACTCGACGACGGCATCAAGCTGACGGCCGCCGAATGCGGCGAGTCGAATGCTTACTGGTCGCCAAGCGAACGGGAAGTGACCTACTGCTACGAGTTGATGCAATTGCACACGCAAACGGTTGCCAACTATTTCCGCAACGGCGAGAAGAGCAGCGACGACGAAGCGGAGGAGAAGACCTCCGAGACAAAGCCGGCCCCGACAAGAGTATTCGGAACGGCGACTGCCCGCCAATAGAAAAGCCGGCAAAACTTGAGATCAAAATGCCCGGCTCTCAATCGAGGAGCCGGGCGTTTTCATTTTGGCGTCAGGCGCCATAGGGTGCGAAGAACTTTTTGGCGGCCTCGATCTCGTTGGGACGGATCTCATGCCCGCCGCCATGCCATTCCAGCGTCACCGTGTCGCCCTGCGTCTTGAAGTAGTCCGCAAGGTCGGTAGTCTGGGCCACGGAGGCGATCGGATCATGCTGGCCGGCGGTGATCAGCACACGGCTCTGAAGCTTGCCCTTGCGGTCCTTTGGCGCGAACGGGATCAGCGGATGCATCAGCACGCCCGCGTCGAACAGGCCGGGCTTCTCGATCATGATATTGGCGAGAATGTTCGCACCGTTCGAAAAACCGAGGCCGAGCACGGTCGAGGAACCGTAACGTTCGCGGTTGGCGGCGGCGAATTCGCTCATCCGCTCGGTCGCCCGGGCAAGATCCTCGCAATCATAGACACCTTCAGCCTTGCGGCGGAAGAAACGCGCCGCGCCGTGTTCGGAAATGTCGCCGCGCGGCGAGATTACGGTGGCTTCCGGCAGTAGCCGTCCGCCGAAATCGAAGAACTGGTTTTCGTCACCACCTGTGCCGTGAAAGACGAACAGGATCGGCGCTCCGGGTGCACCGGGGCGCGCCCGGTGCACATAACTGTCGTAACTCATGATGGTCTCCTTGGACGTGCCTAATTAGGCGTCCAGCGGTTCGAGATGTTGTTCGAGTGTTGCCCGCAGATGTGCGTGCTGTGCGGGCAGCTTCAGCGCTTCGCCGAGATGGGCGGTATCCTCGTCCCGATCGAAGCCGGGTTCGTTGGTGGCGATTTCGAACAGCACGCCACCCGGCGTACGGAAATAGATCGCCCAGAAGTAATCGCGGTCGATGACCGGCGTGACCTGGTAACCGGTATCCATCAGCGCCTTGCGGACTTCGAGCTGCTTGGCGCGGTTCTCGACGGCAAAGGCGATGTGGTGGACCGAGCCGGCACCGAGATTGGCGCGGGCAAAGTTCGGCATGGTCTCGATGTCGATGACATCGGCACCGTTGCCGCCCGGCATGGCAAGTCTCAGCACGCCATCCTTGTCGTCGATCTGCTGATAGCCCATGAATTTCAGGAGTTCGGCGGTGGCACCCTCATCGCGAAGACGAAGCGAAGCGGAATGGAAGCCGCGGATCGCATGATCTTCGGTAATGCCGTTGCCGACGAACTGCTTGCGGGCATCGTCCTTGACTTCGACGAGCGCGAACCCGTCGCCGTCAGGGCCGGCGAAATGCAGGCGGTTTTCACCGAATGCGCTATCGGCCTTGATGCCTTCCGCGCCGGCTTTGGACAGGCGGTCGGTCCAGAAACCGAACGAACCTTCCGGAACCGAGAAGAGTGTCGTCCCGACTTCGCCGGTGCCCTGACGGCCGCGGGCGATATGCGGGAACGGGAAGTATGTCATGACCGAGCCGGGAGAACCGACTTCGTCGCCGTAATAGAGATGGTAGACATCCGGAGCGTCGAAGTTGACGGTCTTCTTGACCCGGCGAAGGCCGAGCGTGTCGGTGAAGAACTTATTGTTGGTGCTGGCGCTGGCAGCCATCGACGTGACGTGGTGGAGGCCTTTGATCTGGTCGAGCATTTTAAACCCCTTTTCTGCGGACCGCCTGTGCGGCCTGCTGTTCTGGGGTAAAGATGGTGGAAGGACCGGGAATTGGATAGACGCCACGATCCGAACGCATTGTTCACTCTGCGTAGACGACCATTGGTTAGTCGTTCACAGAATTAGGCTTGTTCCGGCAGGCGCCAATCGACCGGATCCTTGCCGATCGACTGCAGATAAGCATTCGCCTTGGAAAACGGCCGCGAGCCCAGAAAGCCGTTATGCGCGGAAAGCGGCGACGGATGGGCCGACTTGATCACCAGATGGCGCTGCTGATCGACGAAAGCCGCCTTCTTCTGGGCATAGGAGCCCCACAGGATAAAGACGACACCGTCGCATTCGTCGTTAACCGCCCGGATCACCGCATCGGTGAACCGTTCCCAGCCCTTGCCCTGATGCGAGGCCGCCCTCGCCTCCTCGACCGTCAGAACGCTGTTCAGGAGCAGGACACCCTGTTCCGCCCAATGTTCGAGGCATCCGTGCCTGGCCGGCGGAATGCCGAGATCGGTCTCCATCTCCTTGTAGATGTTGACGAGCGACGGCGGGACGCGCACGCCCGGACGAACGCTGAAGCAAAGCCCATGTGCCTGGCCGAAGCCGTGATAGGGGTCCTGGCCGAGGATGACGACCTTCACCTCGTCGAGCGGGGTCAGATCGAGAGCCCGGAAATATTCCGAGCCTTTCGGGAAGATGCGTTTGCCCGCTTCCTTTTCGGCAACGAGGAAGCGGCGCAATTCGCTCATATAGGGATTGGAAAACTCAGGCCCGAGCGCATGTTTCCAGCTTTCCTCGAGCTTGACCTCGCCTTCCGCCATGTCTTGGCCCTTCAGATCACATGATGGTTGGAGCGGGAATGCCAGTCCCAGGCCGAACGGATGATATCGTCCAGGCTGTATTTCGGCTCCCAGCCGAGAACCGCCCGCGCCTTGTCGTTATTGGCGACCAGCGACGTGGAATCGCCTTCGCGCCGGCCGGTATATTCCACCGGGAATGGTTTTCCGGAAACCGCCGAAATCGCCGCCAGCAGTTCCTTCACGGTCGTGCCGGTGCCGGTGCCGAGATTGAGCTCCACCGTTTCGCCGCCGGCGAGAAGGTAGTCGACCGCCCGAACATGCGCGTCGGCCAGGTCGAGCACGTGGATATAGTCGCGCACGCAGGTGCCGTCGCGGGTGTCGTAATCGTCGCCGAACACCTTGAAACCCTGGCGACGGCCAAGCGCCGCCTCGATCGCGAGCGGAATGGCATGGGTCTCAGGCGTATGCCACTCGCCGACTCGGCCCTCGAAATCGGCGCCGGCCGCATTGAAATAGCGCAGCATGACCGATTTCAGGTCCTTGTAGGTGCCGTAATCCTTCAGCGCCTGCTCGACGATGAATTTGGTACGCCCGTACGGGTTGATCGGCGCCTGTTTGTGGGTCTCGTCCATCGGCACGCGGTCCGGCAGGCCATAGGTGGCGCAGGTCGAGGAAAACACGAAGGCTTTTACGCCTGCATCGATCGCCGCCGACAGCAGCGTCAGCGCGCCGATCACGTTGTTGTCGTAGAAGGCCACCGGGTTCTTGACCGATTCACCCACTTCGATCAGCGCCGCGAAATGCAGCACCGCGTCCGGCTTGTGTTTGGCAAACACCTCATCGAGCCGGGCACGATCGCGGATATCGCCCTGTTCCAGCTCACCCCAGCGCACGAATTCCGCATGCCCGTTGGAGAGATTGTCGAAGACGATCGGCTGATAACCTCGCTCGGCGAGCACCAGGCACGTATGGGAGCCGATATAGCCGGCCCCGCCGACCACGAGTACTTTTTTCCCTGACATCATTTCCCCTGCGGTTATTGAAGCCGGCGGCACTATAACCGGCGGCGATCGAAAAGCCAGCACTTGACCACAACAAGCCACATTGAAAAATATAGCACCTGGTGCTATATTCAACTATGCTTGGTCGGGTATTCAAAACGGCATGGTTTGCCAAGGCGGCAAAGAAAGCCCGGATATCGGACCGCGAGCTTTGCAAAGCCATTGCTCAGGTTGCCTCGGGTCAGGCGGATGACCTCGGCGGCGGCGTTTTCAAGAAGCGCCTCAACGACAACCGGCATCGGTCCATCATTCTGGCGAAAGCGGCCGAGTTCTGGGTCTATGCCTATCTGTTCGCCAAACAGGATCAGGCCAATATCGACGATGACGAACTGGCGGCGTTCCGCAAACTGGCCGAACTTTATCGAAAGAAGACGCCCGGTGCTTTCGATGCGGAACTGAAAAGCGGCGCACTGGTGGAGATTTGCAATGGCAACTAACCGGAAATTTAAGAGCGATGCTTTCGAGGCGATCCATAACGCCGTGGAAGGCATGTACGAAGCCGGCACGATCGACAAGGAAACAATGCGGACCTTTGACGAGACCTGCCTTTCGGTACCGGTGGAACTTGGACCTGAGGAGATCAAGGCCTTGCGGGAGGGCAATCACGTCAGCCAGCCGGTCTTTGCCCGTTATCTCAACACCAGCGAATCGACCGTGCAGAAGTGGGAGACCGGCGCCAAGCGCCCCAGTGGGCCCGCGCTGAAACTTCTGGACATCGTGCGCAAACATGGTCTTCAGATGTTGGCCTAATTTTTCATTTAAGAGTTTTCATGCGTCTTCTCTTTCTCGCCCTCGGATGGCTGTTCGTCGCAATCGGCATTGTTGGCGCTTTCCTGCCCGTCCTGCCCACCACGCCGTTTTTGCTTCTCGCCGTCGCCTGCTTCGCCCGCTCCTCGCCGCGGCTGGAGGCATGGTTGCTCGAGCATCCGAAATTCGGGCCGTCGCTCAGGAACTGGCGGGAAAAGGGTGCGATCGCGCGGAAGGCGAAGATCGCAGCGATCTCGCTGATGACGGTGAGCTACGCGGTGTTCTGGTTCGGCACCTCGCCGCCGTTGTGGCGGGCGGCGCTGGTGGCCGCGGTCATGCTCGGCTCGGCGACCTTCATCGTCACCCGTCCGGACACCTGACCATCCAATCGTCAGCGGTGTCGCGACTGCGGCAATACGTAGGGGATGTGGGCAGCCGGCAGGCGGCCGACGGCACCGGTTATTCCATAGACGCTGGCGATGATCGCGTCGTTCACCGTTTCCGTGCAGGCGCCTTCCGCCACCACCCGGCCGTGGTTCAGCACCACGAGATGGTCGGCGAACTCGGCAGCCAGGTTGAGGTCGTGCAGGATGGCGAGCACGATGCCGCCCGCATTGGCAAAGTCGCGGGCGATTTCCAGCACCGAGATCTGGTGCCCGAGGTCAAGGCTGGCGGTCGGCTCGTCGAGGAACAGCGCCCGCGGCACGCCGTCAGTGATCGGCTGCGG